>CAVAJA010000062.1:0-5306 GCA_963588615.1 Lachnospiraceae bacterium
GTCCTGGGAGATCAGTGACGATGGCCTGACCTATACATTCCACCTTCGTGACGGTCTCAAGTGGAGCGATGGCTCTGATCTGACGGCAGAGGACTATGTTTATTCCATTCAGCGTGTCCTGACTCCGGAGACGGCTTCTCAGTATGTCAGCATGGCAACGGATTATATTGCCAATGCGCAGGAGTACTATGACGGCACAGCTGCCGCAGATGAGCTGGGTGTAAAGGCAGAGGATGATCAGACACTGGTCATTACGCTCAAGCAGCCGACATCTTATTTTATTGATGTGCTGAGCATGTGGGTTTTTGATCCGGTGCAGAAGGCTACGGTTGAGGCAAACGGCGACAAGTGGGCTACGCAGGCAGATACCTATATCTGCAACGGTCCGTTCAAGGTTACCGGAATGAGCATGAACGAGAATGTCATTCTGGAGAAAAACGAGAACTACTGGGATGCCGACAATGTGACTCTGGAGAAAATCACGTATCGCTATGTGCTCGACCAGGCAACGGCACTTACAGCTTATGAGTCTGGTGAAGTAGATGGCGTTGACAGTGTTCCGTCCTCGGATTATGCCAGATTGAAGGCAGATAATGCCGGCGTGCAGACCAGCGCGAGCTACGGAACGGTTTATTATGACATCAACTGCAGCGCAGCACCGCTGGACAATGTTCTGGTACGTAAGGCACTGTGCCTTGCTATTGACCGTCAGTCGATCATTGACAACGTTGTACAGGTGGATGCAGAGCCTGCATACAGTTTCTTGGCACCCGGATATGTAGTTAACGGCAAGGACATCACTGCTGACCGCGGAACCTATGGCCTTAGTGCAACAGCCGATGTAGAGGCTGCGCAGGAGGCGCTGGCAGAGGCGGGCTATCCGAATGGCGAGGGCTTCCCGACCCTGCAGCTGAGCTACTATGAGAACGATACTGTTAAGAAGGTTGTAGAGGCTATGGCCGAAATGCTCAAGAACAACCTGAACATTGATGTTGAGGTATCTTCTGCAGAGTGGTCGATTTTCTACGATGATGTTCAGCAGGGTAATTACATGGTTGCTGCAATGGGATGGAGCGCAGACTATCTGAATCCCATGAGCTTCCTTCCTCTTTGCAAAACAGACGATTCTACCAACAATCTGTTCTATTCCAACGAGGAATATGACACTCTGGTTGAGCAGGTAATGGCAGAGAGCGATCCGGAAAAGGCGGCAGAGCTCACGATGGAGGCCGATGCAATTGTATCGAACGACTATGTGGTCCTTCCTCTGTATTACAAGAGCAACAACTATCTGATGCATGACAATGTGAGTGGCTACTACATGAATGCATCCGGTATGCTGTACTTTAGAAACGCAAAGGTTTCATAAAGAGTAGCAGTGGAATGCCGGAATATTGATTAAAATCAAGGCCCTGAAAGGTATGGGCTCGGATTCGTTTCGGATATCTGTTCAGCACCGCCTGGCAATTTCAATCGCGAAGTCGTCCGTGGGACGCATGATTCGTGTTGAAACCGTCAGGTGCTGAACAGATATTTTAGATGGGACAGATAGGCTTCATAGGCAGGAACATAGGATGAAATGTGTGATTGATACAGAAGGCTTCGGGAAAATGGTATTTACCCTGTACCCGAAGTATGCACCTATTACGGTGGCGAATTTTGTGAAAACAGCGCGGAGCGGTTTTTATGATGGACTGTGCTGGTGCCGGATTGTAAAGGATTATGTCATCCAGGGCGGATCGCCGGATAATGACATCATGACGGACAGCGAGTGGCATATTAAGGGCGAATTCGAGGAGAACGGTGTGGAGAATCCGCTGCAGCATATCCGGGGCGCATTGTCCATGGCCAGAGATGATGATCCGGACACGGCCGGAACGCAGTTCTTTGTGGTTCATAAGGACGCGGCCAAACTGGACGGCCGGTATGCCGCCTTTGGCGAAATGGAAGAGGGATTCGACGTTCTCGATGCCATTGCGGCCCTTCCGACCTATGGGCCGGAAACCTGGAATAAGCCGGTGACAATGCCGGTGATTGCGAGCATTACGATCACGGAGTGATCACGCATTAATCTATATCATTGTAGTAAAAAGCCATCAGGGGCAGAATTCTGATGGCTTTTTGCGTGGAATTAAAGAGCTTCTAAGGGTTATAGGTGTTTTTTGAGACATAAAATGGAGAGGTCTGTGTTTCTAAAAAATTTCGTGTTCTGATTTCTTAATAGCGGACGATCAAGCGAGACTTGATGCCGAAAATGAAGATGTAAGTATTGCTTGTTTGTTCAGGCTGCAGAGTCTTCTTACAATAATCTTGTGTCCAGAAGGAAATGTGCTGTTTCATTTGTTTTGTCCATGGTTCTGGCAAAGGAAGCTGTCACTTTTACAATCTGATTTTATCGAAAGGAAAACGAAATGAGAATAGCACCAGAGTTTATGGGAAGCGAATACTTCTATGAGCAAAATGATCTTCCGGCATTAAAACCGGAAGCACCGGAAGCGATGAAACGCGAATTCGAGGAATTTTACAATCTCGAATATGATATCGAGGATGATTATCCGAAAATGGAAGCCCCATATCACACATTAGATGGCAGAATCGTCAATCGCCCGGAATTCAAGCCAATACGAGACAAGTACAGAGAATTACATCGTTGGGATCCGGATGACTAATGTGGGGATAAGATGATTGCATACGATGAATTTAAACAGGCTGTTTATGCTGCATACTTAGAAAGTTACGGATTCGCAGGAGAAACCGACGAGGACAAACTTCGATATTTGGAAGACAGGGAATCTCAAGAGCTCGGTTGGACGAAGGTTCATGCAGCGGTCGTGGAGGATTATCTGAACGGCTATGATCCGTCAGAGCCGGTCGGTTCGCCATACCGTTACGGGAATTCGGATATCATGGACGAGATCACGCAGATCACCGGGACAGAGGCAAGGAAACGTTACTCCGCATCGGATTACCAATACCGCGTAAAGGAAGGGGATAAGGAATTATGAGCATCGGGCAGCGTATTGCCGGCCGCCGCAAAGAGCTGGGGCTGACACAGGAGGAACTTGCTTCGCAGGTTTTCGTTACCACGCAGGCAGTCAGCCAATGGGAGAATGACAAAACATCACCGGACCCAGCCAATTATTCGCGCATCGCGGATGCATTGCAGCTCACGGTAACGGAGCTGTTGGCTTCCGATTCTTCAGAGGATTTCCCCGGTCCGAACTGGACCATCCGGGAGAAAATGTTCTCGGAAACACATATGTATACCCGCTTGAAAACGCTGGCGGAAACGGAGCATCTGGTTCAGACGGACAAGGCCCTGTCCTACGCGCAGGAAAAACACGCAAATGCCTACCGGAAACCAAACCGCTTCCACAAGGACAGCCAGGTCCCATATATCATTCATCCGCTCATGATGGCCTGCCATGCTCATGCTCTCGGAATCCATGATGATGCTGTGCTCGCAGTGATCATGCTGCACGATGTCTGCGAGGACTGCGGTGTCATCCCGGATGAGCTGCCGTTCCCGGAGAATATCCGGCATTCTGTCGCCCTTCTGACAAAACATAAAGGTCAGCTTACAGAGGAGTATTACGCAGGAATTATGTCCGATTCCTGCGCCTGCATCGTAAAAGCTCTCGATCGCTGCAACAACGTTGCCACCATGGCATCATCCTTTTCCAAAAAGAAGCTGATTGAATACGTGAACGAGACGGAGGAATATGTTTATCCGGTGCTGGATCACATCAAGCGCGAGTATCTGGAATACCGCGATGTTATTTTTGTGATCAAGTACCAGCTCTTGAGTACAATCGAAACGATCAAAGTGTTGCTGATTCCGTGATTGGAGGAGCGCAAGAACGCAGGGGTTATGAAAAGCATGGTTTCCAGATCATGCAGGACGGATTGGCTGTGCAGCTATGCAACTATGCAAATAAAATTTGAAGAACAGGAGAAGCGACAATGAGAATTTCGGTAAACTATGACAACGGACAGATTTTCCAGCATTTCGGACGAACCGAGATGTTCAAACTCTACGATGCAGAGGACGGCAAGGTGGTGAAGGTGCAAATGCTGCCGGGCGCAGCTGAAGGGCATGGCGCACTTTCGCAGCAGCTCAAGGAGAATCACGTTGATGTGGCAATCTGCGGCGGACTTGGCATGGGTATGCTGAATGCATTGGAATCCGCAGGTATTGAGGTATGTGCCAATGTTACCGGCGATGCAGACGAGGCTGTGCAGGCATATCTTGCCGGCACGCTGCAATATTCGAAGGAAGCACACAATTGCGGCGGCCACCATCATTAACATAAAATATAGAAAGCAAGAAAACAAATATGAAGCGAGTAGAACAGTTTTGTCATGGTGTCCTGGCCGCCAACCGAAGCGGCTGGGACTTTATTGTTGCATGCAGAACGGGATATGGATTTTCCACGGGAGGAGTAGATTATTCTATTCTGGCTTCGGATACGAAAAACTTCGATCCGGCAGAATGTAAGAAGTTATTCGGAGGGGCAACCAATAAGTGCGTGATGGGTGGTGGAGGTAACCATGACGTTTCGCTAGAATGGATCCATCAAATCAAGCAAAGGAGTAAAAAATGAAATCTTATCAAATAGCCGCTATCTTAATTGTTATCCTGAGTGTGTTGGTTATGGGTGCAGTGGCTGCCGCAGTTATCTATCTTTTTACGCTGATTGTAAAGGCACTGAAGAAGTATATTAACTCTGCTGAAGTGCGTGAAGAGAAAAACATTATCAGGCGCTCCTTGGGGGAAGAACTGAAAGCGCGGCGTCTGCAGTGCAAGATGACACAGGAATTTGTGGCCGATGCGCTGGGGGTCAGCCGTCAGGCGGTCTCCAAATGGGAAAATGGGATCGTAGACCCCAGTACCGCCAATCTGCTGTCACTGGCTAAACTTTACGGCCTGTCGGCAGAGGAACTTCTGCAAAATGTGGATCCTACCCAGAATAAGAAAACAAATACCCAGGAGGATGCAAACCTATGAATGCGATTTTAAAGGAAATGTCAGTTGCATCCAAACCAAAGTGGAAGATTCTGGATGCAACTACGCTGAAATTTTTGGCAGTAATATTGATGGTTTTGGATCACATTCATCAGATGTTTGTTTCGGTGGGGGCACCGATGTGGCTTACCATGGCCGGACGTCTTGTATTTCCGATGTTTCTGTTTGCGGCGTCGGAAAGTTTTTATTATACGCACAGTAAGAAAAAATATCTGAAGAGGCTTCTTTTCGCCAGTTGGGGTATGACAATTTTTACATTTTTATTGCAGACAGTTTTGCC
>CAVAJA010000063.1:0-13919 GCA_963588615.1 Lachnospiraceae bacterium
ATGCATACACCCATACCAGACACTGATCCTTGGGCTGGCTGCGGAACTGCGGCTGCCGATTGATGGTCCAGGACAGCAGCCAGGAGGAATCCTGTGCGGTTACAATTCCGCCCGTAACGACACCTCCGCTGAAGGGATCTCTGTGGCAGATGTTCTTGATGTACGGAATGACCTTCTCATCCAGCGTGGTCACAGTGGCACTCATCCAGTTCGTCTGCTCCGGATCATAGTCGAACTTCTCCGGATGTCCGAAGGACGGATCCTGCAGCGCAATGCGGTGCCACATATCCCAGCCGCCGCCTTCCTTCAGATCCGGGCTGTAGGGTGCCGGCTCATCCTGACTGCCCATGGCAGCATTTTCCACGCAGCCTCCATTGGTGATGAACACCAGATCATTCTCCGTCAGCGGAATGGTCTCCTTTGCCCCGTTTCGGATCACTTCAATTCCTGTCGCGGTCTTTTTATCCTCCTTGATGTCAAAGGTCACATTATCCACCTTGACACCGTACTCAAAGCTCACGCCAAAGCTCTCCAGATATTTCACCATAGGAAGGATCATCGACTCGTACTGGTTATATTTTGTGAAACGCAGTGCCGTGAAATCCGGCAGACCTCCGATATGGTGCACGTATCTCTGGAGGTACCGCTTCATTTCCAGAGCAGAGTGCCAGTTCTCAAAAGCGAACATGGTGCGCCAGTACATCCAGAAATTGGAGCCAAAAACCTCCTCATCAAAAATCTCGTTGATTCTCTTGTTGTACAGATCTTCATCCTGCGTCATGTACAGCTTCAGAATCTCCATGCACCCTTTGTCCGAGAGTCCGAATTTCTTATCCGTATGGGCATCCTGCCCCCTTTTATGCGTCGCACGGCACAGGGAATAGTTGGGATCCTTCTTATTCAAATAGTAGTATTCATCCAGCACACTCAGTCCCGGGGTCTCAATGGAAGGAATGGAACGGAACAGATCCCACATACATTCGAAGTGGTTGTCCATCTCCCGGCCGCCCCGCATCACGTATCCGACACTGTTGTAATACAGTCCGTCGCATGCGCCGCCCGGCACAGGATCCTTCTCCAGAACATGAATCTTCCTGCCCTCCATCTGGCCGTCACGAACCAGATAGCATGCTGCCGACAGGGCCGCCAGCCCGGATCCCACAATATACGCTGATTTATTCTCCACACCTTCCGGCTTCATGGGACGAACGAATGCTTCATAGTTGCCGCTTCCGTAGTACATACATTTACCTCCGACAATATTCAATCTTTGCCTGGCTCCGAATTGCTGTCTTGCACAGATATCACATAGATACCGTTGAACAAGGTCATTATATAAAACATGACCATCGGTCACAATTACCTTTTCTCTAAAGTTTTTATAAAAGCACCCGGTCAAACGACCGGGTGCTGAACCATTCTCCTCCTATGTATCTGCTTCAATCCACTGTCTGGAAATCAACCGGTGCCATATCGGACACGGTATCGTACAGGGCATAGAACTCATCCTCTGTCGTCACGGTCACATCTCCTGCGGTCTCGAATACAGGATTCTGATCTGCATCGTAGCTGATTGCTGCATACTTTGTGTAAGTCAGGCAATCTCTTCCGCTCTCATCCTGCGCGATGGTCATCTCGCCGTATTTTGCGTGGCCGGTCGCGTAGAGAACGCCGTTTTCCACGCGGATCGGGTAATTGGTGCCGCCGTCCAGAACGCTTGCAACGAACTGTGCCTTTCCGTCCTTTTCCTCATACAGGTAGGCCGTGATGGATGCGTTCTCTCCGTTATCCCACTGATAGATATAATCTGTGATCGCCAGAATCTCTCCGTCATAGCCGTCGATCGTCAGATAGGCATAACCGTCGCCGCTCTTCAGACTGCTGACTGCCGCATCGTACGAATCGTACTCCGCCTTATTGAAGTGAATCGGCTCCACGTCCTCAATGGCGGTGAACAATGCCTGGAACTCCTCCTCGGTGCTCACTCCGATCTCCTCAGAGCTCTCATTGATATCGTCGTTTTCACGGACAAAGCCGCTGAAGCTCACCGTTCCGTCCGTCCCCTTGTCCATGTCGATTACTCTGGTGTAGAACAGACCTCCGGTCTCCTCACTGATCTTCATTTCACTGTATTCGGTATCTCCGCACACATACAGCGTGCTGCCGTCGCTGCGGATGGGCATGGACGCATCGACAGAAAAGGCATTGCCCACATTTGTCAGCTTTCCGTCACTGTTGTATGCATACAGGCACACATCTGTGGCTTCATTGTCATCCGTCAGCTGATCCGACACCGCCAGAACCATCGCCGATGATCCATCCAGACCGATGTAGGCATATCCCTCATTGCCCTCCAGATAGCGGATGACATCATCATAATCATCAAATTCATTTACACCTGCCCGCTCCTGAACGAAATCATCGGGGATAAACTCCTCGGTCTCGTCTCCTGCTGCCTCGTCCGCTGCGGAATCCTCTGCCTCTGCAGTCTCTTCCGTTTCCTCATCTGTCGTCTCTTCTGTTGTCTCCTCCGCTGCTGCAGTGTCCGTCGAACTGCCGCCTGAGCTGCTGCACCCGGCAAGGGTTCCTGTCGCCATAACCATTGCCAGTAAAATGGCTGCTGCCTGTCTGTTCTTCATAATTTTGACCTCCCATTCTGTTAAATATATTTACTATGCCTGTGTCAACATACGCAGAGCCTTTCGGAATGTTACGTTAATCTGCGCTTTCCTGTTCATCATGCACTGCCCGGGCAATCGAGACCCCGATCGGCAGATAAGGGATCAATGTGGACTGCAGTGCGTGGTACAAATCCGCTTTTCCCGGCCACACCGTCGCAATCACCTGATTGTTCTGATCCAGCTGATGATACCAGGAGCCGTTCTCATGATCTATCACAACCTCGTCCAGATACTGCATAAACCAGCTGTAATAATCACTGTAAATCGGTTTTCCGGTCACCCGATGCAGCACCGCCGCCGTGTTGATGCCTTCTGCAAGGGTCCAGTGCATTCTGTCGTGCACCACCGGTTTTCCGGTCCAGTCTGTGGTGTAGACAATTCCTCTGGCGCCGTCCGTATCCCAGGCATCCAGAACGGCCCGATGAAAGAGGTGCTCCGCGGCATCCAGATAGACATCCCGTTCCTTTTCTTCCTTTTCTGCCGTCTCCTTCTCTTCTACCGGCTCACCGTAAACCGACACTGCCCACTGAGTGATGAGCCTTGCCCACTCAATTCCATGCCCCGGCGTTGCTCCGTAGGGCTTGAACGGATCATCCTTTTGATTCCCATGGTATTCCAGATCCGCCTTCCAGTTCCTCGTGTAATGCTCCGGAATTCTCCATTCGTTGTTCTCCGCCCATCCGATGACGTGATCGATGATCCTCCCTGCTCTTTTTCGGTATGGTTCCTCTCCCACTGCATCCGCAGCAGCCAGAAATGCCTCCACGGTGTGCATATTGGCATTGAGGCCGCGGTAAGAATCCAGCTCCGTGAATTTCGTATTCCACGCATCCACAGACAAGCCCGTCTCATCCTCCCAGAAATACCGGTCATACACTGCCATGGCGTGCTCCAGCAGCTCCTTTGCTCCCGGCCGTTCTGCCAGAAGTGCACTGCAGGCAGCCAGAATAACGAATGCATGTGCATAGCACTGCTTCGGTCCGTACGGCTCTCCCTCGGCACTCACGCCGGCATACCAGCCGTCGTATTGATCATCCTGCAGCTCCCCTGCAAGTCCACGCAGCCCCTGATCCGCCAATTCTTGACTCCCCTCATGTCCCAACATCGCACCAATGCTGTAGACATGCACCATGCGTCCCGTGATCCAGGTCTCCCGATTCCTCGTCCTCCACGGAGTGCCGTCATCCCCTAACCAGTACGAGCCGCCTTCCGGCGACGGAAACCGATGACCGAACCGCAGCAGTTCCTCTCGAATTTCTCTCTGAAATTCCCTGTTCTCCTCTGTTCCAAAACGATATTTACTGTTCATCGTGAACCTCCTTCTGGATGCAGCCCTCACTGCGGTCACATGGATTCCGAATCGCTGCCCCAATTATAGCAAAAAGGGGAACGGTTTCGGAATTCAACTTCCCAACCGTTCCCCTTTCCGGCAGACGCCGCAATTTTATATCAAAATATCCGCAATCGCCTCCGCGTGCACTCCATTTATACGGCAGGCACAGCCGTTCTCCATCTGCGGCCATTTCTCCAGATACATCGCCGCCTTCTCTTTCAGCGGATGGATCACTGCTGTGAATTCCGCCTCCTGCTGCTGCGCAAAGCGCTTCAGTCCGATCTCCCAGATCTGTCCTGTATAGAAGCTGTCTGCGATCAGCCTGCCATCCTGATACAGCTCTGCCGATTCTCCCTCGTAATCAACGCACAGAATTGCCTCATCCAGTTCTCCCCGGATGCCCTTCACATGAATCTGAACCGTCAGCTCTTCCCCATCCGTACGGCTCCTCTCTCCTGAAATGCTGCAGCTGACAGGATTCGTCACTTCCTTCGCTGCCCGCCTGCATGCAAACAGCTTCGAAAGGTCCTCACTCTTTCTGTGGTCTTCACCTTCCGCCTCTTCCCGGCTCAGTCCCGGCTCAGAATCACGGCAGGGATACAGATATACCACCGGCTGTGACTTCTCCTTCATGCGCATCAGCCCACGGATTTCACCCTCCGCTGTCTGGTAGAAATCCACTGCACTGACTGCCAGGATCTCCCGTCCGTCCATGATCAGCTTCTGTGCCTGCAGGGATTCCTCCTCTGTCAGAGTGATGATCTGAATTCCTTCCGGATCTCCGCTCATATGGTACTCCGGTTTTTTGTTCTCCTTTGTATAGAACACATAGGTATCAATACAGCCTTCCCCGTTTCGAAGAACACACAGGGGCACAGCCTTTGCGGTTTCCAGTACAGCTCTGTCACCGATCGGCATATGGAATGGATAGAAATAATATTCTCCGTCTGCAATATCCTCTGTTCCATAATCCGCCAGAACGGTTTTCCCATCCTCACCGAAGGCTTTAAGGGGCACATCCCGGTGTATCTCCATCTCATAGTGCCGTACATAATTGTTCACAAAGAACAGTCCTTCTCCTGTTTCCGGATTCCTGCGGACCGCACTGCGAAGGTTCCTGAAGTCATCCACTTTTTCCGGATTCCCCGGCTGCGGAATGTAATCCATTCTCGCCGTTCTGCCGCCAAAATCATGAAGGAACAGCGACAGTCTGCGGATTCTGCGGTAGCTGTCCGACAGCTGTCCGTACTCCCGAATCGGCGCATTGAAGTCATAGGACTTCACCGGCAGATCGTTGGGATAGCCGGTTGCTCTGGATTCCTGCAGTGTTGTAAGTTTTCCCTCCGGATTGGTTCCTCCGTGGTACATGTAATATCCCAGAAGGTTGCAGCCGCTTCCAAGCTTTACAAGAGTCATCGCCTCGGTATCTCTGCCGGTTGCAACAGGACGCCGGTGCTTCGTCACCTGGAGGCCGCCGCCCAGCTCTGCCGTAAGATACGGAAAACGCTCCATATCAAAGGTAATCCCGACTCCGAGTCCGTGATCCGATCCGATGTTATGGTCATTCCGCTCCTTCGTGAACAGATAGTTTCCGGAGGGTTCAATCTCCGTCAGTCTCTGATCCCACGGGGCCTCGCAGTAACCGCCCATCACGGGCAGCATTCCGCCCGTCACGGCACCTCCCCATCCGGTTGCCGTATAGATCTGCACCTTCAGGCCAGCCTCTCTTGCCAGTGCCTGCAGGGTTCTCATGTGCTGCTCTCCCTCTTCGCCGGTGCGTCCGCCTACATGCCCGTATTCATTTTCAATCTGGATCATGGCGATAGGACCGCCCTCCTCCAGATACATTCCCTCTGCAGCCTCGGCGATCTTTTCGTAAAATTTCCGAACATACTCCAGATATGCCGGATCATCCGTTCGTGTCGTCAGGTCTCCTTGCTTTTCCTTCTTCACCAGCCAGTCCGGAAAGCCGCCGTTTCTGACCTCTCCGTGCGCCCACGGCCCGATGCGCAGAACACAGTGCAGTCCGCACTCCTTCACCGTCTCAAGAAACCGGTGAAGATCCCTGTCTCCGGTGAAATCCCACTCGTTTTCCACCTCTTCGTGATGGATCCAGATGGTGTAGGCAGACACCAGATCGATGCCTCCTGCCTTCATCTTATACAGCTCTTCCCTCCACCTCGCCTGCTCTACCCGGCTGTAGTGGATCTCTCCCATGATCGGAAACCACGGTTCCCCGTCCAAGGTCAAATATTTCGATGTGAAGCCCAATCTGGACTGTGCATTCAGCTTCCCTCTCATTCTGCTCTCCTTTTTCACTTTTCGGTATCTTCCCGTATGGTCGTTTCACGCAGGATGATCTGATCATTCTCCAGCATCCTGCTGCAGCACGTTTCTCCTTCGATTCTGCGAATCAGGAGCTCCGCCGCCGTCTCTCCCAGCAGCTCATCATCGAATCGAATGGCCGTCACCGCAGGGACGGCATTCTCCAGAACACTGCTGTCGTAGAAGGATGCCAGGCACAGCTGCCCCGGAATCTCAATTCCCTTTCGGAGGCAGATTGACAGAATATCCCCCGCGATTCCGTCATCCATTCCGATCACCGCATCCGCACCGGCCGCCAGAACCTGCTCCAATGCCAGCTCCACCTCTTGGCGCGTCTTTACCTCCATACAGATCAGACTCTCATCTGCCGTCATATCTGCGGCCCTGTATCCCTGCAGAAATCCCCTTAATCTCGTGCCGGTGATCATATGGCCGCTCTTGCCGCCAATCAGAGCGAGGTGCCTCGCGCCTCTTTTCAGAAGTTCTCTGGTCAACTCCAGACAGGCTCTTTCATTGGAACTGTCCACGCACAAAACGTCCGGATCTGCCGCACTCCCCACTGCGACGAACGGAATCCCGCTTTCCTTCAGGAATTCCGAAGGCAGATCCTGTACCAGTGTTCTCGTCAGAATCATTCCGTCCACTTTATGATTCTCGGTGACTCTCCGAATGCCGGAGATGTCATCTCCTTCCACAACGGTGATCAGAAGGTCATATCCCCTCGATGATGCTGCCTTGTTGATCCCGAGCAGACACTTCTGGAAAAAGGGCAGATCCACTGCCTCAGAATCTCCGGGCCAGATCACCCCGATGTTCCCGGTCCGCTGTTTGGCCAGTCCCTGCGCATAGTTGTTCGGCTTAAAGTTGCATCTCTCAATATAGGCACGGATTCTCTCTGTAGTTTCCTTTGAAATCCGCCCTTTTCCCGAAATCGCCCGGGATACCGTTGTTTTGGATACCCCGAGCGCTTCCGCAATATCATCAATTGTTAAATTGGATCCCATACCTTTGATCTATCCTGTCTTACCCCTTGACAGCACCGCCGGTAACACCTTCCACGTAATATTTCTGCAGGCACATGAACAGAATGGTAACCGGAATCGCTACCAGTACGCCGCCTGCGCAGAATCTGGTGAAATATCCCTGATAATCGTTGGTCCAGACCCAGCGCGTCATTCCGACGGCCACGTTGTAGCTGCTGTCATGGCCGAAGGCAACATAGGAGGCGAAGATGTAATCGCACCACGGTGCCATGAATGCCGTCAGCGCCGTATAAATTACGATGGGCTTCGACAGCGGCAGAATCATCTGATACATGATCTGGAAACGCGTTGCGCCGTCAATTCTGGCCGCCTCGTCCAGAGCCTTCGGAATCGTGTCAAAATATCCCTTGCACACATAGTAGCCCATGCCGCAGCTGGCAACCGACACCAGAATCAATCCGGGGATCGCTCCTGCCTGTGTCAGACCGAACTGCTTGAGCAGGAAATACATGCAGATCATGGTCAGGAATCCCGGGAACATTCCCAGAACCAGCCATACCCTCATCAGCAGCTTCCTGCCTGCAAAGCGCATTCTCGACAGCGCATAGGACACACAGATCACAATAAGTGTCTGAAGAATTGCCACGAAAAAGGCAATGATGATGGTGTTCTTGTACCAGTTCAGATAATTCGTCTCGCCGGACACAAGGAACGCATAGTTGTCCAGAGAGAAGCTCTTCGGAACCACGTAGCTTGCTACTCCGCCGTACTCCGTTGCATAGGAACGGAAGCTTGTCAGCACCAGTCCGATAAACGGGAACAGCCAGATGATGCTGATGAGGATCAGTACAATGTAGGCAGCAATATTGCCGGACCTTCTCTTCGCGGACATGGATGCCGTTTTGGTTTCTTTTTTCTGCAGGTTCTGCTCGCCCTGCCCTTTTGTAACCTTATTTGCACTCATTACTGGAAGCCCTCCTCATCCTTGACCGAAGGCAGCATGTTGTAGACCACCAACGAAACCACTGCCGTCACAATGAACACCATAATTCCGATGACAGCTGCCATCTTGTAGTTGGTGTCCGTAACGGTCATCTTGTACAGCCAGGTGACCAGAAGGTCGGTGTTGCCGGCATTTCCGGTGAGGCTGGTGGACAAGGGCTTGCCCTGCGTCAGCAGGTAAATGACATTGAAATTGTTCAGGTTGCCGGTGAACTGCGTCAGCAGGAACGGTCCTGTCACGAACAGCATGTAGGGCAGCGTAATATGAAAGAACATCTGCACCGGATTGGCTCCGTCGATTTTTGCGCTCTCGTACAGGTCCTCCGGAATATTCATCAGGAGTCCCGTTGAAATCAGCATCAGATACGGAATGCCAATCCAAATGTTCACCAGAATGATCATGACCTTTGCCAGCGTCGGATCCGTCCAGAACGGAATCGGGCTGGTGATCCATCCGCGGCTCATCAAAAATCCGTTGACGATACCGTCGGTTGCGAACATCTTGGTAATGTACAGAAGAGATACAAACTGAGGAACCGCGATGGTCATAACCAGAATGGTTCTCCAGAGCTTTTTAAACTTAATGCCCTTTTTATTGATGAGCATGGCCACTGCAAGGCCAAGAAAATAATCGATGAAGGTTGCAAAAAAAGCCCAGACCAGAGTCCACGCCAGGACGGTCAGGAAGGTTTCTCCAAAACCATTGGAGCCAAAGCTGAACAGGTTCTTAAAGTTTTCCAGTCCCACCCACGTGAACAGATTGGTCGGCGACTGATGCTCCTTATCATAATTGGTGAAGGCAACACACACCATGAAGATGATCGGCAGCACCGTGAAAACAAAGATTCCCAGCACCGGCAGTGAGAGCAGCGTGATGTGGAAATTTTCATCCAGAAGCGAACGAAGGGTCTTCCCGTTGGTCGGGAGCGCTCTTCCCTCCTTGATCTTCTGTTCCTCCACCCAGTTTTCGCGGATGTTCATCCACCACAGAAGGAGAATCATCACAATCAGAATGATCGTCAGAATACCGAAGAGCAGAATGAGAAAGCTGTTGTCACCGTAAACCGTCTTGCGGTGAATCTTCTGTGTCTCCACCGTTCCGAGCGTTGTGATCTTGCTCACATACTGCCAGCCGAACTGAACCATGTACAGGATGAACAGCAGCTCTGCCGCCAGATATGCCAGTCCCTTTACCACCTGTCCCCGCAGGATCTGCCCCGCTCCCATGACAATGTAAGAAATTCTGGTTTTCCAGTCTCCCTTTGCAAATGCAAGTCCGATAATTTTGACGTCATTCCCGAAATTTTCGAGCGCGACTGCGGCCGGACTCTTCAATCCGTTCTCAGTCGACGTTGTTTTGCTCATATCGATATCCCCCTTCTCCCGCCTGCTGACAGATACAAATGAGCCGGCAAATCTGGTCTGCCGGCTCACTCCCTTTAGTCCGTCAGGACTGTTGCTTTATTGTTACGTCTGACACTCGACTGCAGTGCATCACTCTGCATAGGAAATGCAGGTATCCTGGAAGGACTGCAGTGCTGCCATCAGATCGTCGTCGGTGCTGGAGCTGGACAATGTTCCGGAGATGACGTCATCGCCAAGACCGGTTGCCAGTGTCCAATAGTCACCGGGATACTGTCCCTGAGGCTTGTCCTCGAGCAGCTGCTCATTCAGAGCGGTCAGAGCCTCGTCAGCCTTAACAGCATCGGACTGCTGTGCCTCGAGGTTCGAAGGACCCCAGCCAAGTGCATCGTAGCGAGCCAGCTGAACGTCTCCGCTGGACAAATATGATGCAAGTGCATCGCAGACAGCCAGCTTATCCTCATCCTCCTGCGGCTTTACACCCAGAAGCTTGTATCCGGAGAAGCCGGACATCTGGTAGGTGTTGCCGTCAGATCCCACAAAGGAGGGAAGCTTTGCGCATGCATAGTTGTCGCCGAGGACTTCCTTGATCGTGGTTGCATCCCAGGTTCCGTCAACGATTGCACCGATGCTGGTTGCAGATCCTGCAGAGGAACCATTGACGAATGCGCCCGACTCCTGAACTGCAATCATCTCCTTGAGTGCCACCAGACCTGCATCGGAAGCATAATCAACGCTCGCGCTGGTGAAGTTGCCGGAGTCATCCGTCTCATAGGACAGATCGCATCCGGTTCCGAAGAAGAATGCTGTCTGATACCAGCCGGAGTTCATCTCCATGTAGAAGTTCTTGCCTGCTGCCTTGCAGTCTGCAAGGATGGTATCCAGATCGGTCGGATCCGTAACCACGCTCTTGTCGTAATACATGAAATAGCCGTTGTCGGACGTCAGCGGATAAGCATACAGAACAGAACCAACCGTTGCTGCATTGACAGCGCCCTCATCATTGTCAGCCTTTACCGCGTCCACATTCTCGGGAGCAACCTCCTCCAGTGCGCCGGCAGAAACCAGACGTGCGATCTGATCCTGTGCAAAGCCATAGATATCCGCACCAGCCTCAACATCTGTGATGATGTTGGAAGCAGCATCGCCCTCACCAACAGCCTCAACCGTGAAGGTCGCATCTGCTACGCCGGGATTGGCCTCTTTGAAATTCTCAATCTGCTCATTTGTGAAATCTACTGCTGCATCTGCAACCCAGACCTTGATCTCACCGCTGTAGTTCAGCTCCACAGCCTCCGTCGTCTCCTCTGCAGCATCCTCTGTGGTCTCTTCTGCAGTGTCCTCCGCTGCATCCTCCGCAGTGTCCGCGGATGTATCTGCAGATCCGCTGCTGCCGCAGCCTGCCAGCATCGCAGATGCCAGAACACCAGCCATCAGTACCGAAACCAGTTTTTTCTTCATTTCCTTCCTCCCAGAATCTCTGTTTCTCAATCAGTCTCTCTGCTCAGACGAATCATGCACTTTGTCGCTTTTCGTCACGTGCGCAACCGATTGTTCATGTTGTATTTCACTATAGTTCTACTTTGATCATATGTCAACTGTGCTCTTTAAATGATTTGATTTCTATAATTACAGTCATTTTGCACAACAGTTCTGTTTTCTCCGCCGGAATATCTCCTGCTTTTTTGCGCTGCAGCAGTGTAACATTCACGGGAATTCCTGCGTACGTATCTGCATCACAAGACAATCACCTGCAGATGAATATTTATTCAACATGGAACAACGACCGGCTGCACAGCAGCGGTGCCGAAGGATGCTGAAACTACGATAGAAAGGAAACAAAAGCGATGCTACTACGACAGTTACGTTTGAGATAAGGCGTGCTCCGCAAAAAGGTGCATCTGCTCTCATCGGGCAGATGCACCTTTTCTTGTTATTGTTGACTTTAGGCGAATATCAATAAAAAGCGCGCCGCCTCTGTCTGCTGAAAACAGAAGCGGCGCGCCGAAATGGCTGCTCTTGCTTTTTATGGTTCCTGTGTCATGATTTTCAGAATTTCCTGGTCTGTCACGTTCATCCCTTCTGCGCCGATGTCCGACACGTTGCTGATCGTAGATTCCACTCCCGTTCCGACGATTCCGTCGCCGCCCTGGAAATTGTTCCCGCGGCAGTACATATCGTAGCCCAGAAGTCCGGATTCCACCGAAATTGCAATCTTCGAAGCACAGGACGGCTTCGCTCCGTCACAGATGATGCCGCTCGAGGTCGCGAGAGAATTCGTCAGGGTGGAGGAAATACATTCGTAGCTGCCGTCGTGCAGATACGCAATTCCGCAGGCCGCCGCGCAGCCGGCACTGACGGCACCGCAGAAGGCGGAGAGTGCCCCGATTCCCGTCTTGATGTGGACGGAGATCAGATTGGAAACCAGCAGTGCCCGATAGATCATATCTTTTGATACGCCGAGTTCCTCCCCGTAAACAATCACCGGAACGCTCACGGTGATTCCCTGATTCCCGCTGCCGGAATTGATTACCACCGGCATCTCACAGCCGCTCATTCTGGCATCGGACCCTGCCGCTGCATACGCCTTCGCACGATTTCGAACTGCATTTCCGCAGCTGGTGAGAATCGTTTTCCCGATGTTCGCTCCCCAGCTGTTCTTCATCCCTTCGCGGGCGATCCGCGTGTTGCACGCGATCTGCGGATCCAGAACCGGCTTCACGGCTTCTATTGAGACACTTCCCGCAAAATCCAGAATATTCCGCACGCTCAGACACCGCTTTCTTGCATCGAGCGAAGGCCTCCGCCGCGAACTCTGCCCTTCTTTTGTATCTCCCGCCGCTTTCTGACAGCGGTCCTTTTCTCCCGAAGTGTTTCCCGAAGGTTGTTCTGCGCTCTGCAGGACACTTTCTTCCGATCCGTCCTGCAGATGTCCTCGCAGAACCTTGCCGTTTCTTTCTTCGTACACAATGTTGGTGTGATGATCTGCAATTGCGCACACCGCGCTCTGATCCCCGCTTCGGACATCCACGCGGATGTAGAGCTTTTCCTTCCCGGGATACAGCTTTACCGGAATTTCATGCTGTTCCAGATACTCCTGCGCTTCCCTTCTGGTTTCATCGGTCAGTGCGCTCAGAATTTCCAGCTTTTTCTCCGGTGCTCCGGCATAAACGCCTGCCGCAGCCGCAGCCGGTATTCCCTTCATTCCGTCCGTGTTGGGGACAACAACGCTTTTTGCATTCTTGATCATGTTGCCGCTGACTGTGACAGACATTTCCTCCGGCAGATTTCCCAAAAGGGAGACCGCCGATGCACTGCAGTATGCAATGGCACTTGGCTCCGTGCAGCCCATTGCCAGAATCAGTTCATCCTCCAAAATGTCTATAAAGTCCTGCTCTTGCAGCTGATACGTCTCCATTTCCGGCATTACTCCTTCTTCAACCATCGCCAGGCAATTCGCAGCCTGCTCCCCCGGCAGGACGATTCCTGTCCACTATTGTCTCTGCAATCCGCAGATTTCATCAATCTTCCGCAGCTCTTCCTCTGTAAATCCCTGCTGCTGAACAAAGCGCACGTTGTCCAGAATCTGCTCCGGCCTTGATGCGCCGATGATCACAGAGCAGACATCGCTGTCTTTCTCGATCCAGGCAAGCGCCATGTCCGCCAGCGACTGTCCTCTCTCCTTTGCCAGCTCGTTCAATGCCCGGATCTTTTCCAGCGTCTCTTCCGTCAGATCCGATGCGTGAAGGAAGCGGTGATCCCTTGCAATCCGGCTGTCCTCCGGAATCCCCTTCAGATAACGATCTGTCAAAAGTCCCTGTGCGAGCGGGCTGAATGCAATCACGCCGCAGCCGCTTTCTGCGCAGTATTCCTTCGTCCCGTCCTCTTCGATGGTCCGGTCGAATATGGAATAGCGCCTCTGGTTGATGATTAACGGCAGATGAATCTCCCTTGCGATGCGCAGTGCCTCCTTCGTCTGCTCCCGATTGTAATTCGAGATTCCGGCGTACAGCGCCTTTCCGCTCCTTACGATCTGCAGCAGCGCTTCCATGGTTTCCTCCAGCGGAGTCTCCGGGTCCGGTCTGTGGTGATAGAAGATATCCACGTAGTCGAGTCCTAAGCGCTTCAGTGACTGATCGCAGCTTGCAATCAGATATTTGCGTCCTCCCCAGTCTCCGTAAGGTCCCTTCCACATATCGTAGCCGGCCTTGCTGGTGATGATCAGCTCATCCC
>CAVAJA010000064.1:0-15470 GCA_963588615.1 Lachnospiraceae bacterium
GCACACAACAGCGATGTCCGTGACGCACCGCAGTATCCGGTGCCGAGGGATCGGCGGCCGGTGCTCGATCTGTTTGCAGCGGAGACGGGGGCAAGCGTTGCCCTTGCAGAGCAGATTCTGCGGCCGAAATTGGTGGAAATTTCCCCTTTTCTTTCAGAATATGTGAATACCGAGCTTCGCAGGCGTATTTTCACTCCCTATCTGACCCGGCACTTCTGGTGGATGGGAGATGGAAAATCGAAGATGCTGAACTGGACGCCGTGGATTACCGGGAACGTCTTGCTGGCGGCACTTACCAGAGAGAATACGCAGGCGGATGCCTGCCGGGCAGAAGAAAAGAGCAAAGGAGAAGCCGATGGAGAACCGCAGGCGGAGGAAATCCTGACAGCAGGAGAACGGGAGCAGATTCTGCAAAGGGCAGTGCAGTCGCTGGATTTCTTCCTGGATGAGTATGGAGAGGACGGCTGCTGCGATGAGGGAGCACAGTATTATTCTCATGCGGCGCTTTGCCTGTATACAGCATTGTCCCTTCTGGAGCGGGGCTTGGAGGATCCCCGGCGCATACGGCGTCTGTATCAGAACCCGCTGATCCGGAACATGGCCGACTATATTGTGCACGTTCACGTGCAGGGGCCGTATTACATCAATTTCGCCGACTGCTCACCGCTGGCGGGAAGGAGAACAGCAGGGGAATATTGCTTTGGAAGAGCCTGCGGCCTTCCGCAGCTTGCAGCACTTGCGGCAGAGGATTTCCGAAGGGACCCATACAAAGAACGGACACTTCCCGACGAGATCAGCCTTTTTCAGAGACTGCGGCAGGCTGCGATGGCAGGAAAAATGCTGGAGGAGTCGGGACAATGCGCCGATTCGAACGTGCCGGATGCCTATTATGAGAGCTGCGGCCTTCTGATCGCAAGAGATCGGCACTTTGTTCTGGCCGTGAAGGCGGGGGACAACGGCGACAGCCACAATCATAATGATGTGGGTTCCTTCACCCTCTATCGGGACGGCAGACCGTTTTTCATCGATCTGGGAGTGGAAACCTATACAGCGAAGACCTTCTCGAAGGAACGCTACAGCATATGGACCATGCAGTCCCAGTATCACAATCTGCCTACCTTCCGGAAGGCGGACGGACAGCAGGTGCAGCAGCTGGCCGGTGAAGCGTACCGCGCAGGAAAGGTGAGCTGTTCCCTGCAGGAAACGGAGAAAAGCCCCGGACAGGAACGGCAGAATCCGACAGAATCAAGCGATATGGTTCGGATGCACATGGATCTGGCCGGCGCCTACCCGGATGGGTGTGCTGCATCCTATGAGAGAACGGTGTGCTTTGAAAAGGGAAGTCGGATCGTCATTGAGGATCGGGCAGAAGGTCTGGCCTTGAGAGAGTATGCGGAACTATCCTTGATGACCTGTGAAAAACCGGACCCGGTGCGGGTTTTGGAGGAGAAAGAATCCGGAGGAATGTGGGAAATTCACCTGGGAGCCTGCGGGAGCTTTCGAATGGAAGGCGCAGAGAATATTATTTGTGAGGAGATTCCGATTCAGGATGCACGGCTCAAAGAAATGTGGCAGAACCGCGTGTACCGGATGCGGATTCGCCCGAAGGAAAATCGGCTGCGGCTGGTCATTTCAGAAACATAGAGTCCGGAGATTCTGCAGAAGGGGATGTCGCGAACTCGGAGCAGGCCGGCAGATGTGAGAATGCGAAATGAATTGACATGCAGACATTCTGAACAACAGGAGGGAAATGAAATGTATCCGATACAGAATGAGGCAAGAACGATCATCAGCCTTGACGGCATGTGGAAATTTCAGATTGATGAGGGAAACGGGGAAAAAGAAGCCTGGCAGGAGCATTTCCCGTCGGACTGCGAAGAATTGTATGTGCCGGCATCTTACAATGATCAGCGCGAGGATCCGATCTATCGGAATCATTGCGGAAAAGTCTATTATGAGAAGACCGTGACGCTGCCGGCGCTCCTTGCTGGGCAGCGGCTGGTGCTGCGCTTTGATGCGGTAGCACATGATGCCGTTGTCTGGATTGATGGAGAGGAAATCATGCGGCACAGGGGAGGCTTCCTTCCGTTCGAAGCGGATATCACAGATCGGGTTGTGCCGGGAAAAAAAATCCGGATCACGGTGTCGGCAGACAATACGCTGGATCATGCGTCTCTTCCGATCGGGAATGAGGATACAGCCTTTTTTGGCTCCGACAATGCGCAGGTGCCTGCGGTGCAGGCAGCGAAAAAGCACAGGCCCAAGACCAATCTGCCCAATTTTGATTTTTTCAACTATGCAGGAATCAACCGGCCGGTGCGGATTTATACGACGCCGATGCATTACATTGAAGATCTCACCATCGTTCCGCAAATAGATGGGCTGGACGGCATCGTGAGCATTCGGACGGTCTGCGGAGGGGAGAAGGTGGAGACGGTCCCGGAAATCCGAATATTGGATCGTGAGGGAAACGAGGTCGCATCGACCTGTGGAGAAGACGTATCGATCCGCATACCGGATGCACATTTCTGGGAGCCGTATCCGGGCGATCCGTATCTATATCGTGCGGAGGTTCGCTTCGGCGAGGATCACTACAGCCAGGAGTTCGGCATCCGAACGGTGGAGGTGTCGGGACGGCAGTTTCGGATCAACGGAAAGCCGTTCTATTTTAAGGGCTTTGGCAAGCATGAGGACTTCTATCTGTCCGGCCGCGGAACCAATCCGGTGGTCAACGTGAAGGACATCAGTCTCCTGCACTGGCTGCATGCCAATTCCTTCCGAACCAGTCATTATCCGTACGCGGAGGAGATGTACCGCCTCTGCGACAGAGAGGGCATTGTGGTGATCGATGAGACGCCGGCAGTGGGAATCGGGGCAGGACCGACGGAGAATCCTTATCACTTTCCGATCAGAGAGTACCACCGACAGATATTGCATGATCTCGTGCAGCGGGACAAAAATCATCCCTGTGTGGTCATGTGGTCCATGGGCAATGAGCCGGACACGGAGAATTTTCCGGAGTCTGCGCTGGACTATTGGAGTGATCTGTATCGCTACACCCACAGTCAGGATCCGCAGAATCGGCCGGTCACCTTCGTGTGCTGCCAGAATGATTATACGAGGGACCTTGTCACGAGGACGATGGATGTGGTGTGCATCAACCGCTACTATGGCTGGTACAATCTTTCCGGGGATTTGGACAGCGCCTGCTATGCATGGGATCTCGAACTGGATTTCTGGGAGGGTCAGAATAAGCCGGTGATGGTGACCGAGTACGGATGTGATACGCTGCCGGGACTCCACGGAACACCGGCAGAAATGTGGACCGAGGAATTCCAGGCGGAGTATTATCGGAGAATCGATGAACGGTTTGACAGACGAAGCTTCTTTATGGGAGAGCAGCTTTGGTGCTTTGCAGACTTTAACAGCGTGCAGGGCGTCTTTCGGGCTGACGGGAACAGAAAGGGTGTGTTCAGCAGGGAGCGGCGTCCGAAGATGGCGGCCCACTGGCTGCGTTCAAGATGGGCCGGAATACCGAATTTTGGATATAAGACCTCCGGCAGCATCGCGGAGAAATGACAGGAGGGAACGATGAGCAAGTGGATCCGGGAAGAAGATTTGAACGGGGATCCGGTGATCTCCGGGGAAGAGGTCCGGGCAGCATTGGACACGTGCGTTGCCCGCATGGAATCGAATGCGGTGTGCTGCGGGGATCGGTTTTTCGGGGCAAACAGCATTGGAAATTTCTACCGGGCAGGGAAAAACAAAAGCTGGACCACCGGTTTTTATACCGGTTTGATCTGGCTGGCTTATGAGAATGAGAGGGATCCGCAGAAAAAGGAAATCCTGCTGCAGACAGGAAATGATCAGGTGGAATCCTTTCTGCACAGAATCGAAAACCGGGAAGATGTGGATCACCACGACATGGGATTTCTCTACAGCCCCAGCTGTGTTGCCGCCTGGAAGCTGAACGGCAATGTGCATGCAAGGACGGCAGCTCTCCTGGCAGCAGATCAGCTGCTGCAGCGCTTTCAGGAGCGGGGACAGTTCCTGCAGGCGTGGGGGAGCATGCAGGATCCGGGAAATTATCGGTTCATCATTGACTGCCTGCTGAATCTGCCGCTGCTCTACTGGGCATCCGAGGAGAGCGGGGAGGAGCGATATCGGGAAATTGCAGAGAAGCATATCCACACGGCCATGACCAACGTCATTCGGGAGGATGATTCCTGCTGGCACACGGTCTTCATGAATCCGGTGACCGGAGAATTTGATCACGGCGCCACCTGCCAGGGCTATCGGGATGGATCGGCATGGGCACGCGGTCAGGCGTGGGGAATCTACGGAACGGCGATCGCCTATCGGTATACCGGGAGAACGGAGTACATCACGTATTTCAAGCGCGTGACATCGTATTTTCTGAATCATCTGCCCAAGGATCGGATTCCCTGCTGGGATCTGACATTTGGAGACACCGATGTGCTCCCGTTTTCAGATCCGAGGGTTCGGAACGCGGGAGAGGATAAGTCAATCTACGATGCGGCAACCGGGATCCAGCCGCGGGATTCCTCTTCCGATGTGATCGCTGCCTGCGGAATGCTGGAGATGTCCGATCTGCTGGAAGGGGAGGAGAGGAGCTACTACCGCGGCCTCGCGGGAAAGCTGCTGAAGGCGGTTCTGGATCTGTGCTATGAACCGGATGATTCGAAAACCAACGGCCTGGTACTGCACGGAACTTATTCGCATCACAGCCCGTACAACACCTGCAGTCCGGAGGGAACCGATGAATGTGTGATCTGGGGAGATTATTATTTTATGGAAGCCCTGAACCGCCTGCACAATCCGGAATGGAAGACGTACTGGTAGCAGACGGAAAAAGGGTGTCTGGTCATCGAGGACAGAAGAGATGAAATTCAAACGAGAGCATACAGATTACCGGCGCAGCCCGTACACCGGCATGGACAGACAGTCCTGGCAGGAAGCGGCACAGTATCTGATGGATGGATTCTTCCGCTCGATTGCGTCAAAGGAAGAGCCGCCGCTGTGCGGAAGGACGGAGTATGAAATCACCTATCCGCATCGGAAAGCTTCTGCACTGCAGCAGGAGAGAGAGCGGAAGGCAGAAGTCTTCGAGGGGCTTACGAGGTCTTTTTTTATCGCGGGAAGTCTTCTCATCAACGAGCCGGATGCATCGTGCAGAGGGATTCGGCTGCGGGATTACTACGCAGAATGGATCATGCGCGTGACGGATTCGGAAAGTCCCTGGTATGTCGGCAGCTACAGGGACATGCAGGAGCTGGAACGGGCCGAGAATCCGCAAAAGCCGCAGGATCCTTTCCGGACTTACCAGCAGACGGTGGAGACCTGCGCACTGGTGATCGGGCTGGAGATGACAGAAAAGGAGATCTGGGAGAGGTATTCGCGCGCGCAGCAGGATCAGATTGCGGCTTTTCTTTCGGACTGGGCGCACAGCAGCACGGTGCCGCAGAACTGGCGTCTCTTCAATATGCTGGATCTGGCTTTTCTTTCACGTCACGGGTATCCGATCGATGAGAGGATCATGGAGGAGCACGCAGCGGCCATCCTGAATTACTATGTGGGTGACGGGTGGTATCGGGACGGCCAGAGTTTTGATTTCTATTCCTGCTGGGCATTTCAGATGTACGCGCCGCTGTGGTGCAGCTGGTACGGCTATGAGCATGCACCACAGCTGGCTGAGGCGTTTGAGGAACATTCGAATGCGCTGATGCAAAGTTATCCGGATTTCTTTGATCGGGACGGCTGGGTTCTCCTGTGGGGACGCAGCAGCATCTACCGCAGCGCGGCAGTGTCGGCTTTTGACGGCAATTTTGCCCTTCGGAATCCCTCGGCGAATCCGGGGAGGGCGCGAAGGATTGCTTCGGGGAGTCTCCTGCAGTTTCTCGAGAGGGAGGATTTCATGACGAAGGAGGGTGCGCCGTCGATCGGCTTCTACGGCCCCTTTACACCTCTGGTGCAGGGCTACTCCTGTGCGGAGTCGGTGTACTGGATGGGAAAGGCCTTCCTGTTCCTGGCTTTGCCGGCAGAGCATCCCTTCTGGACGGCAGTGGAACAAAACGGTGACTGGGATGCACCGGAACGAGAAGGAAGCGGTGTGTCCGGCAGCGGTCAGAAAGCCCTGCGGCAGAAGCCGGTGAAGACCACGGTGCTGAACGGCCCGGGACTTTGCTGCACCAATCATTTTGCGAGCGGGGAGACCATTCTCCGGACGGGAAAGGTTGTGAAGAACAAGGCGGATCGGAACGGGCAGTGGGAGTACGGAAAACTGTGCTACAACACCAAATACCCGTGGGAATCCGATCCGGCAGGAGATTCGGAGCCGGAAAAGGTGTCCGCACAGGAATATGTTCTGAACGGTCCCGGCGACCTGGTGAGCTATGCGAACGTTTGTCTGTGGGCAGGAGAGCGCAGTGATGTTTTATACCGGAGAAAGTTCTTCTCGTGGGATCCTCTGGAGGAGACACATTGGACGGAGGCCGTGAATCTTGCGGATGTGGCACTGCCCTATGGGATTCTCCGCTGCGATCGTCTGCGGCTGTTAAAGAAACCGGTCACCGTGACGCTGGGGAGCTACGGCTTTCCGGACAGCGGTATCGGGACGGAAATCATTCGGAAAACAGAGAGGAACGGTTGGGCCAGAGCCATTGTCATAAGAGGGAGAGACGGTACGGGGCGGCCGCGGCAGATGGCGATGACGGTGTGGCAGGGATGGGATGATCTGGAGCTCGTCCGCCGGAGCGGCTGCAGTCCGGAATGCGAAAAATCTATGGTCATCAAGGCATCCTGCCGTCTGGAGCATCACTATGATGCCGCAGAGCCGCATGTGCTCATTTCACAGGTCATCACGAATGAGGAGACAGAGCCGTTCTCGGAGGAGGAGCTGTTCCCGCTGGAAGAGATTCATTTTGCAGATCCCTTCCGTTCCGGTGCCTGCGGGACGATTGTGCTGTGCATGAAGAACGGGAGAAAATACAGCATCGACTTCGGACAGATCGAGGCCGGACTGACGGTGTGAGGAACACGCCGGAGAAAGCGAAGAGGTTGATATGGAGATCAAGGTCATACGGGACAATGGAGAGGTCAAGGCGTCCGCAGCGGGCAGCGAGCAGGCGATCCTTGCCTGGACTGGGGAGTATGCAAAGGGCGATGCAATTGTTCTGGAAGGACTGGAGGAGAATTGCTTCTATCAGTGGAAGGCGGACGACACGATCGAGGAGACACTGGTCTTCGTGACAAAGCCGCGGATTGTCTGGCCGATTCCGTTTTACGAGAAGAAGGCCAATCGGAATCCGCTGTCTTTTTTGGGGACGCGGCATTATCTCGGCATCCGAAGAGCAGGAAAGGAAGAGGCCGGCAGATATCGGAATCTGGTGCTGAATCCGGCCGATGAGCATGATCTGGAGGGAATGTATCCGCATGCGTTGGCCAATGTAGAGACGAGGGGAGAGTCGGTTTTCGCGGCACAGAATGCCATCGATGGATATAAGGCTTCCGGCTGCCACGGGGAGTGGCCGTATCAGAGCTGGGGAATCAATCGCCGGGAGGATGCGGCACTGACGATTGAACTCGGAACGCCGGCAAAAGTCGACCGGATTGCCCTCTATCTGCGGGCAGATTTCCCGCATGACAGCTGGTGGGAGGAGATCCCGGTGACATTCTCGGACGGGAGCAGCGAGGTCCTTCTGACGCATAAACCGGACGGAGCGGGACAATCCTTCCCAATAGAGGAGCGGGTTATTTCCTGGGTTCGTCTGCATGATCTGAAAAAACACGAGGATTCCAGCCTATTTCCGGCTCTGACTCAGATCGAGGTCTTCGGAGTGAGCTGTTAGATTGTTATAGAAGGTTCTGCGGAAGGATTCCGTGAGTTGGCGGAGTTGTGATCGATGAGAAGAAAAGCCTCCGGGAACACGGTGAAAGGTGTTCCCGGAGGCTTTTTGGACACGGTCAGGTGCAGAGCAGGCATCATTCCACTTTCGGCAGAACTTCACCAAGCTTTTCCAGAGCGGTGGTTTCGTAATATTCGATGGAGCCGTTGTCCATGGCCTGTGCGAGCTTCGGGTCGATGGGAAGGGAATCCACGAGAACCGTTCCCTGCGCTTCGGCAGCCTTTGCGGCGTGGCTCTCGCCGAACATGTAAACCTTCTCGCCGCAGTGCGGACAGGGAATGTAGCTCATATTCTCCACGATGCCGAGAATCGGGATATTCATCTCCCTGGCCATGTTCACAGCCTTTTTGACGATCATGGACACCAGATCCTGAGGGGTGGTGACAATGAGGATGCCGTCAATGGGAAGAGACTGGAACACGGTCAGCGGGACATCGCCGGTTCCGGGCGGCATATCTACGAACATGTAGTCGACATCGCCCCAGTTGACATCGGTCCAGAACTGCTTTACCACACCGGCAACGACGGGGCCGCGCCAGATGACCGGCTGCTCCTCGTTCTCCATGAGGATGTTCATGGACATGATCTTGATGCCTGTGGAAGTCTGCGCGGGGATGAGCGTTCCGCCCTCACCGTTTGGCTGAACGCCCTCCACACCGACGTCCTCACTGGTGACGCCGAACATTCTGGGAATGCTGGGTCCTGTGATATCGCAGTCCATCACGGCGGTCCGATAGCCGTGGCGCAGGGACCAGAGGGCGCACAGACCGGTGACGGAGGACTTGCCGACACCGCCCTTTCCGCTGACGACACCGATCATTTTCTTTACGTGGCTGCCGGGATTGGCATCCACCTTAAAATTGGCAACCGGCATGGGAATTTTACCCTCTGCCGTTTTTTTCTCATCTGACATATTTTCTCTCCCATCGCGGTATCTTTATCTTTGGCTGCGCAGATGCTGCAGCCAAAGATACCGTCAATTCAAAAGCCTCTGCACGGATGTGCAGCGGTGCATCATTCTTCCAAAAGAAGCCCGACCGGACAATGATCCGATCCGTATACATCGGTGTAGATCATGGCATCCTTCAGCCGGGGTCTCAATACATCGGACACAATAAAATAATCGATCCGCCATCCGGCGTTCTTCTCCCTCGCGTGAAAGCGATAGGACCACCAGGAATAGATGCCTTCGGCGTCGGGGTAAAAGTACCGCCAGGTGTCCGTGAAGCCGCTGGACAGAATGACGGACATTTTGCCGCGCTCCTCATCCGTGAAGCCGGCGTTGTGATGATTGGAGGAAGGATTCTTAAGATCAATCTCCTTGTGGGCAACGTTCAGATCCCCGCAGAAAATAACAGGCTTTGTTTTTTCCAGGTTCTTGACGTAGGAAAGAAAGGCATCCTCCCAGGTCATGCGGTAATCCAGACGCTCCAGCGCCTGTTTTGAATTTGGAACATACACGGTTATGAGGTAATAGTCCGGATACTCCAGAGTAATGACTCGTCCCTCGTGGTCGTGCTCTGCAATGCCGAGGCCGTATCGGACGGAGGAAGGCTCTTCCCTGACAAAGATTGCCGTTCCGGAATATCCTTTTTTCTCGGCATAGTTCCAGTACTGGAAGTAACCGGGCAGATCAAGCGTGATCTGTCCCTCCTGCAGCTTGGTTTCCTGAAGACACAGGGCATTCGGATTCTCTTTCCGGACGAATTCGTAAAAAGTATCCTTCCCGACGCAGGCACGCAGTCCGTTGACGTTCCAGGAAATGAATTTCTTGGTCATGGAAATTATTTACCCTCGTACTTGATGGCAGAGTAAACCGGATAAGGCTCCAGTGCAGCACGTCCGTTGAGTCCCTGGAGCTCCATGAGAACCAGAACGCCGGCAACCTGACCGCCAAGCTTTTCCACCAGCTGGATCATGGCCTTGGCTGTGCCGCCGGTCGCCATCAGGTCATCTACGATCAGTACCTTCTGACCGGGCTGAATGGAATCCTCATGCATTTCCAGAGTGGCGGTGCCGTACTCCAGAGCATAATCAGCAGAAACCGTCTTCCAGGGAAGCTTGCCCTTTTTGCGGATCAGGACCATGGGCTTGTGGAGATTGTAGGCGAGGGGAGTTCCGAAGATGAAGCCTCTGGACTCTGCGCCGACAACAACATCAAAATCCACATCCTTGATCAGATCCTGCATGGTATCGATGGCCATGTGCAGACCGTCGGCATCCTGCGCAACTGTTGTGATGTCGCGGAACATGATGCCCTTCTCCGGGAAATCCGGAATGGTGCGTACGTAATCCTTCAAGTCGTTTTTAATCATAGTGTCCTCCTGTTATCGTGAGCTGTTCACGCATGCGCTGTGTCCTTTCCCGCCGTCCTGTCGGCTGACGGATGTCTGCACGGTGCAGCACAGACTGCCGCCGGGGATCGGAAAGAAAAGATTTTTGACCCCGGCGTCAGAATTATATTACAATGATCGCGTCTGACCGAAGCAGCAAAATCCCACGAAAAGGGGCGCAGAAGGAAAGAAAATCACGATCCTTCGCCCCGCACCGCGGATGAAACAGCTCCGAACAGCAGATTTTATTATAAAGCGTATCGGCTTTTTTTCATAGCAAAAGGATTCTACATGGAAGATATCAACATTGCACTCCTGATTGACGCGGACAATATCAGTGCGAAATACATTTCCGCCATCCTCAGTGAGCTGTCTAAATATGGAAAGATCACCATCCGCCGCATGTACGGAGACTGGTCGCAGGATCGGCTGCGCTCCTGGATGAACTGCTCCTCCAGCCATTCCCTGACGCCCATCATGCAGCCCAACAACACACCGGGGAAGAATGCCTCAGACATCGGTCTGATCATCGATGCCATGGATATCCTGTATGCGGACTCGGTACAGGGGTTCTGCATTGTGTCCAGCGACGGTGATTTCAATAAGCTTGCCACGAGACTTCGTGAGGCGGGCAAGGTGGTCATCGGGATGGGCGAGAAGAAGACACCGGAGTCCTTCCGTGTGTCCTGCGAGCGTTTTATTTTCCTGGATGTGATCAGCGGAAACGGAGACAGCGATGAGGTTGTGAGCTCTGCAAAATCCAAGGGAAAAGAAAGCCGCAGAAAACCTGCAGGGACGAAAGCAGCGGGCGGTGCATCAAAAGGGCCTGCGGCTGCAGTGAAGAAGCACGCTGCAGGAACGGGCAGCGTCGCGGAGCAGGGAACGGTCTATGCAGATGCAGGGTATGAGGAATTCCTTCCGGGGGATGCTCCTGCGGAAGAGCCGGACTTTACCGATAAGGCAGATATTGAAGAAGCGATCGTCAAGATGATTACCGACAATACAGCGGACGGAAAGGAGACAGGACTGGGAGAAGTCGGTTCACGGCTGGTGAAGATTTTCCCGGACTTCGACATCCGCAATTACCATTACAGCAAGCTGTCGGAATTCCTGAAGGATCTGCCCTCGATCAATGTCACCACAAGAGACAGCGGCGTCTGGATCAGCCAGAAGATTACGGCAGATTCCGAGATCGAAAAGCAGATTCTTGGAATTTTCAAGCGCCGCGACACCGATGACCTTCTCATCAGCGTGCTCAAGCATGAGCTGGCTGACATGAATCCGAATCTGGATGCCACCATCCGCAAGAGCGGCGTGACAAGATTCTCGGTGTATCTCAACCGCAACATTCATTCCGTTGAGGTTAACGGAAGGCATGTCAGACTGCTGAAATGAGACATCTGATCTCTGCCGGGCGCGGCGCCTGTGTACGGGAAGATTATCGCTTCTCGTACACGGGAGTACAGGTGAGGTGCATGCCGAGTCTTCGGAAGATCTCCTCATCGACATCCGAGAGGATGACGGAGGAATGGACCTCGGTGCCGCGGAGTCTGGGAAGCTGCTCCATGGCAAGCTTGGCATGGGGATTGGTTGCCGCACTGATGGAAAGAGCAATGAGGAGCTCGTCCGTGTGCAGGCGGGGGTTGTGACCGCCAAGATACGTGGTCTTGAGGAGCTGGATCGGTGCAAGCGATTCTGCGGACACCAGCTTCTCCTCGTGAGGGATGCCGGCACATTCCTTCAGCGCATTCATGATGGCAGCGGCGGAGGCCCCGAGAAGATCGCCGGTTTTGCCGGTGATAATGGTTCCATCCTCCAGCTGGATGGCTGCAGCGGGGGAACCGGTCTGTTCGGCGCGGGCATCGGCAGCAACTGCGGCAGGGCGATCCTTGGCGGTGATGCCGGCCTGCTTTAAGAGCAGCTCCTGTTTATAGAGCTCGCCGGGCTCTGCCAGTCCTTTCCGTACATTTACCGCACTGGCATAGTAGCGGCGGATGATCTCCTGTTCAGAAGCCCTGCGGCACACCGCATCATCACAGATGGCAAGACCGGCCATGTTCACCCCCATGTCTGTGGGGGATTTGTAAGGGCATTCGCCCATGATGCCCTCCAGAATCTGCTGCAGGACAGGAAAGATCTCCACATCACGGTTGTAGTTGACGGTGGTTTCTCCGTAAGCCTCGAGGTGGAACGGATCGATCATATTCACATCGGCAAGATCTGCCGTTGCCGCCTCGTAGGCCAGATTGACCGGGTGCTTCAGAGGAAGATTCCAGATGGGGAAGGTCTCGAATTTAGCATATCCAGCCTTAATTCCCCGCAGATTTTCCTGGTATACCTGCGACAGGCAGGTGGCCATTTTACCGGAGCCGGGGCCCGGGGCGGTGATGACCACCAGATCCCGGGTGGTTTCAATGTAGTCGTTGCGGCCGTAGCCGTCTGCACTCAGGATCAGCGGAATATTGGAGGGATATCCCTCGATGACATAGTGAAGATAGCAGCGGATTCCCAGCTGCTCCAGACGCTGACGGAAGTGGTCGGCAGCGGTCTGGCCGGTGTACTTGGTAATGACAATGCTGCCGACATAGAAGCCGCGGCCCTCAAAAGCTTTTTTCAGACGGAGTGCATCCTCATCGAAAGTAATGCCGAGATCTCCGCGGACCTTGTTCTGTTCAATGGCATCGGCGCCGATGACAATGACAATTTCAGCCTTGTCCTTGAGCTGCTCCAGCATCTGAAGTTTGATATCAGGGGCGAAGCCCGGAAGAACGCGGGAAGCATGGTAGTCATCAAACAGCTTGCCGCCGAATTCCAGATACAGTTTGCCGAAATGAGTCATGCGCTCCTTGATGTGAGCGGACTGCAGCTTGAGATATTTTGCAGAATCAAAACCAATTGCCGATGACGCCATTGCCATGCCCCCTATGAGATTGTGAGTTTACGAAAAAACGATCGATGTACAGAAAACCTCCGCGGAGGGATTCTGCACAGGTAAAAATAAAACAAACGATTATCAGTGTAGCATATCTGTGTGTGTCGCCGAAAGCCTTAAAGGAGCTCCTGCGAAGGATTCGGATCCGGCTCCAGAACCTCCCGGATGGATTTCTCCGATGCCGGAAGAGAACCCTGTACCATATCGGATTTGCCGCCGCCCTTCGCATTGAGCTTCCTGCAAAGAAGCGCCCCGGGAATCCGGGCGTCGTCAGAACGGCTGCCGATCAGATATTTCCAGCCGTCGGCATCGTTTCCGACGAAAACACCGGCGTATCGCCGATTCTGCCGGCAAAGGGCATTCATGAACTCCCGCTGCGCCTTGGGGGAGAGATTTGCCTCAAAGAGGTAGAGGTCGGGAGCACCATCGCAGGCGGCGGGAAGAGAAGAGAGCCGCGCATCAATGTATTGAAGCTCCTTTTGATACAGCTCTCCCTTCAGCAGACAGATTTCGTCGAGCCGCTTCTGAACTCCGGAGGAGATGGTCTGTGCAGGCTCATTCATCAGACGGGATGCTGTCACAATCTGTTTCTGACGCCGCTGCATCTCCTGCAGGGCTCGCCTCCCGCAGAGGAAGGTGAGCCGGGTGGCCGCACGATTTTTCTCTGCAGAGAGAATTTTGATCATGCCGATCTCGCCGGTGCGGGCGACATGCGGAGCACAGCAGGCACAGACATCAACTCCTTCGATGGTGACGATGCGGACAGGACCGTCAATTTCCTTTTTGCTGCGGTAGTCCATGGCGGCGAGAACCTCGCGGGATGGATATTCACATCGGATGGGAACATTGCTCCACACCACTTCATTGGCAAGCTGTTCAAGTCGTTCCAGATCCGAATCGGAAAGCGCTCCTGAGGTATCCAGCGTCACATTGTGATCGCTAAGGCGGAAGCCGACATTTTCGTATTCAAAATACCGATGCAGAAGACCGGAAAGAATGTGCTCGCCGGAATGATTCTGCATATTGGAAAACCGATGTTCCCAGTCGATCCGTCCGGATACGGGAGTGCCCTGCGGGAAGACGGAACCCGGGCCGGGAGCCGGTGCATCCTGCGCAGCAAGTTCGATGAGATGTGTAATGACGCCGGCGGCATCGATCTGTACGTCGACAACGGGGAAACCGGCAAGATATCCTCTGTCCGGTGTCTGCCCGCCTTCTTCCGGGAAGAAGAGCGTGGCGTCCAGAACAACAGAAGCGGTCCGTCCGTTTTCATCCGTCTGCGCATCGAGGACGACGGCGGAGAATTCTGTTTCATAGGGGTTGGTGTCGTAAAGTTTAACCGTTTTTTTCATTTTGGGATTCCTGTGTGCTCTTTGCGGACTCGGCAGGTATTCCTGCCGTAACCAGTATACATGGCTTCAGACTTTTTTCACATCTTAACGATTGCCCGAGGCAAAACTGCCCTCTATAATAAGAGGAAGTATTTTACAGGAAAGGTGCAGAATGGCTGGAATGAAACGAGAAAAAAGACAGGGAAGAGCTGCAGGACTTCGATCCTGGAAGGATCGGATTCTGCGGATCGACAATCCCTTTGGATCAGGAAACGGTTCCTCCGGCGGGAATGGGAACAACGGAGGCAACAGCGGAAACGGTGGAAACGGCGGCGGGAACAGCGGGAAGAATCAGCAGAATCTGTTCATGCTGCTGGTGGCTGCCTTCTGCGTTATTTTATTCATGAGCTATGTCATGCGGGCTTCCTCCAGCTCGACGCAGCTTACATACACCGAGTTCATTGATATGCTGGAGGACGGAAAGGTCGCCCGGATTGAACTGGGAGACAGTCAGATCAACATTGCTCCGAAGCAGAGCAATGTGAAGGACGAGGATGCTCCGTATCGGTTCTACACCGGCAAGGCCGAGGACAATGAGACCATCACGAGCCGCGCACTGAAGGCGGGGGCAATTGTGGACAGCTCCGTGCCGGATTCGAGCAGTCTGATCATCAGCGTTCTTCTGACCTATGTGCTGCCGATCATTATTTTCTGGGTGCTGATTTCCTTCCTGATGAAGAAGATGGGCTCCGGCGGCGGATTCATGGGCATGGGAGTCGGCAAATCCAACGCGAAGGAATATGTTCAGAGGGATACCGGCATCACCTTCAAGGATGTGGCAGGCGAGGACGAGGCGAAGGAGTCCCTTGTGGAGGTCGTTGATTTCCTGCATAATCCGGAACGCTATGTTCAGATCGGTGCAAAGCTTCCGAAGGGAGCACTTCTGGTG
>CAVAJA010000065.1:0-4843 GCA_963588615.1 Lachnospiraceae bacterium
GATCAGTGCAACGGTCGCATATGCAAGAATCATTTTTCTGCGAAATTTCATAAGCCCACCGCTGCACCTTTCCGCCAGCACATTGATTTACATCAACCTTTCACCGAACCTGCTACCATGCCGGCGACAATCTTCTTATTAAAGAAAATGAACAGGATCAGCATCGGAATGGTGATGATAATGATGTCCGCAAACAGAAGGTTGTAGCTGCTGGCCAGCTGTCCTTTGTAATTGTACAGCGTAAGCTGTACCGTTACATTCTCAGAACCCGGAAGAAAATACAACGGATTGGTGAAATCATTAAACGTCGAAACACCGATCAGAATGATCAGTGAAGCCTGAATCGGCTTCAGGAGCGGGAAAATAATTCTCCAGAAAATCTGCCACCTGCCGCATCCGTCAATGGCAGCTGCTTCCTCCAGCTCCGTGGGAACCGATGCCATATATCCGGTATACAGCATAATCGCAAAAGGCGTCTGCAGCGCAATCTCAATCATCACCATCGAGAACATGGTCTTATAAATGTGCAGATTCTGCAGCATCTTAATTGTCGGAAGCACCGATGCAGGAAGCATCAGTCCCAGCATGATGACTGCCTGAATGATTCCGGTCACCCGATCCCTTCGTCTCTGAAGCACAAAGGCCGCCATGGCCGCCGTTACCAGAATCCCCAGAACCGTAAAAAGAGCTAGCATTCCGCTGTTCTTAAATGCTGTCAGCAGCTGATAATTCCCATGCTGGAACACCTCCAGGTAATTCTCGAAATGAAGCTCTGTCGGCCAGCTCATGGACAGCTTGTTGGCCTCTCTCTCAGATTTCAGAGACTGGACCAGCATGAAATAAAAGGGAACCAGGAAAATAATGACGGTAAGTGCAACACCGACAATATCACCGATCAGATAGATCGACTTCTTGCGTTTCGTCATCGGATTGCCTCCTCTCTCTTATTCAGGAACTTCTGAAGCGGGAATGCAATGACAGAGATCAGAATCAGCATCACCACATTTCCTGCCGTCGACAGCCCATAGAAGCCTGCCGCATATTGCTTATAGATTACCGATGCCAGAACATCCGTTGCAAAGCCGGGGCCGCCTCCTGTCATCGCCCAGATCAAATCAAAAGACCGCAGTCCACCGATCAGGGAGAGGATGATGATGGAATTCTGAGAAGGTGCGATCAGCGGAAGTGTGATGTTCCTGACCTGCTGCCACCAGCCGGCACCGTCAATGCAGGCCGCCTCATAGTAGGTCTGGTCAATCGACTGAATGCCCGCAATGTAAATCACGACCGAGATCGACAGTCCCTTCCAGACATCCACCAGAATGATGCTCCAAAGTGCCGTTGTCGGATTGCCCAGAAAATCAATTGCTGAAAGGCCGAACAATTCCAGTGCCTTGTTGAGGATTCCCTTGGTGGGATGCATCATGTAGGAGAACACCAGACCTACCGCCATCATGGAGACGAGATTCGGGAAAAATACGGCAGACCGGATAAAATTCTTGGTCTTGATTTTGCTGGTGAGGAAAATAGCAATGAAGAAGGCCAGTATCACCTTCAGAATACTGGTGGCAAAGGCATACAGCAGTGTGTGTCCCACGGAAGAACTGGTCGATGGATCCGTGAAAAACAGTTCATAATTTTCCAGTCCGCAGAAGGTTGCGGTTTCAAAATTCCAGACGGTTAAGCTGTAGTACAGGGATGTGACAACCGGCCACAGGAAAAAGACTGCAAAAATAATCAGCGACGGCAGAACAAACCAGATCGGATACAAATTTTTCTCTCTTTTATGCTTCACGGGAAGAGACCCCCTTTCTAAAAAACGGCCGTTTGGGGCGCAGGCCCCAGACGGCCATTCGTCATTTCCTTCGCATTGCAATATCGTTATTCCCAATCATAGCCGAGCTGCACCGCAGATTTCTTGCAGTCCTCATCGTAGCTCGCTGCCGCCTCTTCTCCCTTCATCTGACCAAGGCCGACTGCAGTGGTCAGCTGTTCGCAGGAAGTTCCCTTGATCGGAGACTGATACTCCAGAGCTGATGTAACCTTTCCGTCATCAAAATACTGCTGCATGTCTACACGAACCGCACTGCACACGCTCTCAGGAAGCTCGTATCCCTTGACGCAGGAAGGACCATTCGCACCGTAGGTATCATAATACAGATCCATCATTTCCTCGGTATAGTAGAACTCGAAGAACGCCTTCACAGCATCCAGATTCTCTGTGTCCTTATTGACATACCAGGACATCGGCTCCCATACGGTCAATCCATGATTGTCTGCGTCGTCACCGGGAACACCGAAGACGCCGATATCGTCCGGATTCTCCGCGTTTTTAACGATTTCAGGAAGCTGCTGTGTCAGAATGAACCAGTGTGTTGCCTCACCGGTTGCAATCGCATAATTTCCGTCGGTCACGGTTGCAGCAGACTTATCGTCATTCAGATACTCCACCAGGTCCTCGTACTTCGTCCAGCTGCGGGTAGCGGCAGGAACTTCTGCATATTTCGCAGTTCCGTTGGTATAGTCATCTGCAAAGGTCGGATCTGCTGCCTCAACATTGTAGTAATCTCCAAGGAACAGCACCTGTGTTGCCCAGGTCTCACCGCCGGTGAAATAAACGGCTGTCTTTCCTGCCTCCTTTAAAGCCTTGCAGTTCTCCAGGAATTCATCCCAGGTGTTCGGAACCTCCAGTCCCAGCTCCTCATAATCCGGCTTGTAATAAATTACCGCTCCGCCCTGCGTGGAGGAGAACGGCATGCCGTAGGATACGCCGTCTACCGTTGCGGATGACACAAAGGATTCATCAAACCTGGACATAAGATCCCAATCTGAAAGATCCAGGAAGCCTCTGGAGGGATTCAGATCCACCAGCTTGCTGCCGGAATTGTATGCCACAATATCCGGAAGATCGCCGGAAGCCATCCTCGTCTTGATGATGTTGTCCCCTTCGGTTCCTCCGGGATTAATCTCGACCTCAAAGGTCATTCCCAGCTTCTCCGTAGCAGCTTCCATCACAGCCTTTGTTCCGTCATTGTACTCTGAATTTCCCATCCACAGCTTCAGGGCAACCCCTTCATAGGACTTCTCTCCGTCCTCGGCAGCATCCGTGTCCGCCGCAGCGGTCTCATCCTCGGCAGTTTCCCCCTCTGTTTCTGTCGAAGCATCCGACGATGTGTCTGCGGAACTCGAACTCCCGCAGCCGGCCAGCATTCCTGCTGTCATGGAAGCCGCCAATGCAGCAGCAAGCAACTTTTTCTTCATCCTTGAACCCTCCTTTGTTGCACCAGATGATTTGTAACCTGTACATACAGTACCAAGAAAGATTCTGACCATACATGGAAAATCCAATACAAAAAGTCAAAAAACGAATCCTGTTCAGGATTCGTCTTTTGACTTATTCCGTGTCGGCATCTTATGCTTCTCCGCAGTCCGTAGGGCTCATGGAAAAATAGGAATGAAACACTCGGCTGAAATAAAACTGATCCCTATATCCGACCATCTCTGCGACCTCACGGATGTACAGTTTGTTTTCTCCCTCCAGAAGCTGCCTGGCCTTTTCCATGCGCAGAGCCGTGATGAACTGGTGATAAGACTGCTGCGTGTATTTGCGGAACAGCTTGCTCATATAGCCCTGCGAGATGGCAAAATGATCCGAGAGCTCCTGCAATGAAATCTGATCCTTCATATGTACTGTCAGATATTCCCGGACACGTTCAAAGAACGCCTCCGAATCTGCCTTTGGATTGTCTTTTCCCTCCAGCATTGCGCCGCGGAACAATTCCTCCATATTCTGCAGCAGCTCATGCATATCTGCGGAATAAAAGAAGGCATCCTCAAACTGGTATTCATTCTCTGTCAGAGATTCTGTACTGTTCCCATACATTCGAACGACATCCACGATACGGCGCATTACCTGTTCTACCCACAATTGCGGTCGATGCTGCTCCTCCCACTTCTCAAAGGTTTTCTCCAGCAGCATATGAAGTTGTCGGCTGTTCCCTTTTTCGATATATCCCGAGACCTCATGTACCAGCTGCAGAACATCTCTGCGATCCTTTTCTGTATCAGCCGCTGCCTCGCGGTGCCGTTTTTCCAGATCAACAAACTGAGAAAGTCCGATGGTGCTGACGGTATCCAGCCAATAATACAGATCCCGAATCTTCTCCGGAATCTCCAGTCTGCTGAAGGATCTGCTGTAGTAGAGAGTCGTTGAATACGATTTTTCTCCCAACTGGCGCAGCTTCACTTTATTGATATACTCTTTCAGTGTCTGATCTCCCAGCATTTTCTCCGGAATTAAGAACAGCTCCTCCATATTGTCCCGTCCGTATACAGAAAAAGCCTCATCCCTGGTTCCGTATATTTCCATCTCCTTGGCAGACGAATACCGTCTCGGCAGCCCGTTCTCACGAAGAAGTGCCGCATAATACCTCTCATGCGGATAGAAGCGATACATATCCTCAATGACGACAGCATCCCCGCGGCACAGCTTGTGAAAAATCCGATTTCGCTTTTCGTAGTAGATGTTGTCCAGTTTTTTTTCCACCTTCTCCATGGTGGCTGTAAATTTTCCCGGTACAATGGGCTTCGTCAGATAATCCAGCACACCGCTGCGCATGGCTTCCAGGGCATAATCAAACTCCTGATACCCGCTGATTACGAGAAAGCAAAGGTTCTCATTCTCCTTGCGGGCTTCCTGAATCACCTGCAGTCCGCTCATCATCGGCATTTCCACATCGATCAGCACCACATCCGGAGTAACTCTTCGGATGACCTCCAGAGCATCTTTGCCGTTCTCTGCTGTGCCGACCACCATATAACTCGGACAATACTTCTCAATAAG
>CAVAJA010000066.1:0-3863 GCA_963588615.1 Lachnospiraceae bacterium
CCCTCGAGAACCGCAACTCCTCCATTGATGAGGAGATGGCGCTCCCCGAGAACTGCACCAACCTCGGCAGGCTTGCCGAGCTCCAGAAGGAGAAAAGCGCCAATGAGGAGCGTCTGGAGACTCTCTACGCAAAGTGGGAGGAGCTCTCTGAGGCGCTCTGATAGGATAAAAAGCCGGCATGGAAGCAATAGATACTCCCATGCCGGCTTTCGTTCTATTTATAATTACAGATTTCTTTCCAATTCATCGCGGATCGCAAGGATGAATCCTTCTGTATCCAGCACCTGCACATTGGGAATGGTCGCGATACTTGCGAGGTCTCCCGTCATCTTGCCGGACTCGATGGTGTCGATCGTTGCTTTCTCGAGCTTGTCCGCAAAGGACACCAGGTTCATCAGTCCGTCCAGCCTGCCGCGCTTTCGGAGTGCGCCCGTCCACGCGAAAATAGTGGCAACCGAGTTGGTCGAGGTCTTCTCCCCCTTCAGATACTTGTAGTAATGCCTCTGCACCGTTCCGTGTGCCGCCTCGTACTCGAAGGCTCCTGTAGGAGAGACCAACGTGGAGGTCATCATGGCAAGCGATCCGAACGCCGTGGCCATCATATCCGACATCACATCTCCGTCGTAGTTCTTAAGAGCCCAGACGAAACCGCCCTCCGAGCGAATGACGCGGGCAACGGCATCATCGATCAAGGTATAAAAGAATTCTATCCCGGCGATATCAAATTTCTCCTTGTATTCTCTTTCGAACACCTCCTCAAAAATCTCCTTAAAGGTGCCGTCATAGGTCTTGGAGATGGTATCCTTCGTGGAAAACCACAGATCCATTTTCTTATCATAGGCGTAGCTCATGCAGGATCTGGCAAAATTGCGGATGGAATCGTCCTTGTTATGAACTCCCTGCAGGATCCCCGGTCCTTCAAACTCATGGATCAGCCGCCTGTGCTCCACGCCGGTTCCTGCCTCCGTGTATACGAGCTCCGCCTTTCCGGGACCGCCGATCTTCATCTCCGTATTCTTATAAATGTCGCCGTAGCCGTGTCTGGCCATGATGATCGGCTTCTTCCAGGTCCGCACATAGGGCTGAATGCAGTTCAGCAGAATCGGCCCGCGGAACACTGTTCCGTCCAGCATGGAACGAATGGTGCCGTTGGGACTCTTATACATTTTCTTCAGGTTGTACTCATCCACTCTCGCGCGGTTCGGCGTAATGGTGGCGCACTTTACGCCGACACCATATTTTAAATTGGCAAGAGCCGCCTCCTTTGTGACCTGATCGTCGGTCTCGTCGCGGTGCCTCAGTCCAAGGTCATAATATTCCGTCTTCAGATCCACATAGGGGAGGATCAGATGTTCCTTGATCATCTTCCAGATGACCCGCGTCATCTCATCTCCATCCATCTCCACCAGAGGCGTTTTCATTTGAATCTTGCTCATCCTGCATTCCTCTCTCTTCTGTTCTCTGTCATTTTGTGAATTGCCGTCACTGTCCGACACCTGTTTCTGAATTTGGACGTCCGAAAGCACTTCGGCAATTAAGAATTTTCCTTCTTTTCCTCTGTCTGGTACAGGTCATACAGACCGTTTTCCACCATGTTGGCATATGCATTCTGCATATGCTCGCAGGCGCGTTTTTCTGCCTCGTCCGGATCCTTTGCCTTGATGGCCTCCATGATGCCGCGGTGCTCCAGATTCGAGGCAATCGCGCGCTCCGGCGTCGAAAGTGTCTTCTTGCGGATGCGCATCACATATTGATGATAGTCCTCCAGAAGATGCTCCAGCATTTTTGATGCGCTGGCCTCATACAGAATCCAGTGGAACTGATTGTCCAACTCCGTCATCTGCTCCATATTGCCCTTTTTGGCATGGAACTCTGCCAGATAGACGTTCTCCTCCATCTCATCCATGAGTTCTTTCGTGATGTTCTCACAGGCCCAGCGGGCGCACAGCCCCTCCAGCCTTGCGCGGATCATATAAATGTCATGAACATCCACGGCCTGAATTCCGGTAACAAATGCCCCCCGATTGGGAATGATCTGCACCAGTCCCTCCAGCTCCAGCTGCCGCAGCGCCTCCCGAACAGGCGTCCTGGAGACACCCAGCTCATGTCCAATCGCGACCTCCTTCAGTTCCTCATTTTCCTTATATTTTCCGTTCAGGATATCCTCTCGAATTTTATTGAATACCCTTCCTCGAAGCGAATACTGCTCCCCCGCTTCCCTCTTGCGTTCATAGCTGCTCATAATGTTATGTTTTCCTCTGCCGAGATTTTATCGATGACCATCTCAAGCTCCGCATCGGTAATTACCGTGACGCGTCCTCCGGCGTACTGTTCATCCACCCATGCCTTCACGCCCTCAACCAGGCGCGACTTCTTATCGATGCGTCTCTCCTCCGGAAGCCGATAATAATTGTTGATCCACAGTGCAATTCCCGCGAGGCCGGATGTATTGGTCACTGCCGAAATCGGCGGCCGGTTCAGGAATTTTCCGGTATCAAAAATGTTGTAGATTTCCTCGTTCTTCAGCAGACCGTCTGCATGGATGCCTGCTCTTGTCACATTGAAGTTCTTGCCGACAAACGGAGTTCTCTCCGGAATGTGATAGCCGATTTCCTTTTCGTAATAGTCTGCAAGGTCCGTGATGACGGTCGTGTCCATTCCGTTCAGATGTCCGCGCAGCTGCGCATACTCGAATACCATCGCCTCTGTCGGTGTGTTGCCCGTTCTCTCACCGATGCCGAACAAAGAGCAGTTGACGCCGCTGCAGCCGTACAGCCACGCCGTTGTCGCATTGACAACCGCCTTGTAGAAATCGTTGTGACCATGCCATTCCAGCTGTTCGCTCGGAACACCCGCATGCGTATGAATCGCATACATGATGCCCGGAACAGAACGTGGAATAACCGCACCGCTGTAATTGACGCCGTATCCCATGGTGTCGCAGGCACGAATTTTAATCGGAATACCATATTCCGCCTGCAGCTTCATCAGTTCCAGACAAAACGGCACGACATATCCGTAAATATCTGCTCTGGTAATATCCTCCAGATGGCAGCGGGGACTGATTCCCTGATCCAGACAATCGCGGACAACCGACAGATAGTGATCCATCGCCTGCTTGCGCGTCATCTTCAGCTTCAGGAAAATATGATAATCCGAACAGGAGACCAGAATCCCCGTCTCCTTCATTCCCATTTCCTTGACGAGCTTAAAGTCGTCATGACTGGCACGAATCCAGCTGGTAACCTGCGGGAACTCATATCCGCGATCCAGACACTTGTAGACAGCATCCCGATCCTGCTTGCTGTACAGGAAGAACTCGCAGGCTTTGATCATGCCGTTGGGGCCTCCGAGTCTGTGAAACTCATCATAAATATGAACGATCTGATCGGTCGTATAAGGAGCTCTCGACTGCTGGCCGTCCCGGAAGGTCGTATCTGTGATCCAGATGTCCTCAGGGACATGCTTCGGTACGGTTCGATCGTTGAAAGGAATCTTCGGGATATCCGAGTACGGGAACATCTGCCGGAACACATTCGGTTTCTGGACATCATCCAGAATGTACATATGCTCCTCAATCTGCAGCAGATGATTATCTTTGTTCATTGAGACCGGACGATTTTCAAAAGGTTCTGTGACCATTATGCAACCTCCTTTGGCTGTTCATTTGACGTGTATAATTGTATACACGTCGAACAGTTGCGTCAAGCCACCTCGGAAGGCTTTTCCTGTCATGCAAAAAGCACATGCCGAGTGCACATTTTCTCCACAGATTTTGAAATATCTTCCCAACAAAAAACAAGGCCGCCGAAGCCGCCTTGTTTTCTGATCTTTCATTCGGTTAGAAGCCGTACGCCATCAAT
>CAVAJA010000067.1:0-6633 GCA_963588615.1 Lachnospiraceae bacterium
ATGTATTGATAAGAGAAGACTTTCCGGCTCCGGAGGGACCCGTCACCACCGTGGTTTTCCCGCTCAGAACCTCTTTGACCGCATCCACGCCGTCCTGCTGCCTTGTACTGATGAACAGAAGCCGGCAGCCGCAGGTACCATAGACCTCCTGCAGCTCTTCCAGCTGCTCTCTGACCGCAAGATCCAGTTTGTTAAAACATAACACAGCCGGTATGTTCCTCAGCTTCATCGCAATCAGAAAGCGATCTAACATATTATAACTCGGAACCGGATTCGTAACCGCGAACAGGAGCAGTGCCTGATCCACATTGGCCACATTGGGACGAATCAGATCATTTCTCCGCGGCAAAAGCTTCGTCACATTTCCCTCCATCGGGCTGCAGGCGGTATCCGTGACGTCGATTTCCACATCATCCCCCACCAGAGGCTTCTGCTTCAATGCGCGAAATACGCCCTTTGCCCTGCAGCGATACATTGCTCCCTCGCTGTAAACTTCATAAAATCCGGCTATGCTCTTAATGATTTTTCCTTGTTTGTGTTCCATCTGATTTGCAGCGATTTTCCTCAGAAACCGCCCCACACAAAAGACCGATGCAGATCAGCGCTCGCTGGTCGCTATCGGTCTTCTTGCATTCTCCGCACACCTGCAGCAGACATTCGGTTCTCAATCCTCCGGCGTGAAAACAAGCTGTCTTGTAATCACCCGCTGTCCGTTCACTGCATCTGCAGCTGACGAAGCATAACTCATCTGCAGTGTACCCGTCGCACACGAAATTCCGGTAAACGAAGCCGGCTGAGGGAAGGTCGTAAACACCGTATTCATCAGCGTCTGGCCATCTGCTGTAATGATGACCACGTATACCTGTGTCCCTGCCGTATAATCCGGAGCCTCCTCCGCTGTAGGAGCCGTAATCTCCGTGGAACAGGAGTAGGTCGCTGCCTTTGCAGCCTTGCCGACCGTAAGATCAACCTCCGTCCCGGGATCCACATAAGATTCTGCCTTGACATTCTGGGCAATTACCTTCCCCACCTGTGCCTCATCTGTGGTCTCCACTTCCTTCGTGGATCCCATCGACAGACCCTTTTCCGTCAGAATCGCCATTGCCTCTTCCGTTGTTCTCCCCGTCAGAGACGGAACCTGAACCTGACCTTCTGTGTCCGGTCCGGTGCATATCGTCAAGGTAATGGTCGTGTCTGTGGGTGCCAGCGCGCCCCCGACAGGTGACTGACTGATGATCTGCCCCTTTTCCACGTCGTTGCTGACACCGTCCACCTTGCTGATGGTGTCAAATCCCTTCTGCTTGAGGGTTGCGATGGCCTCCGCCTGGCTCTTTCCTGTGACATCCGGCACTTCGATGCCGCTTTGACCGGCACTGACCTTCAGGATTACGCTGGTTCCTGCCTCAACGCTCGCTCCCTCCGTAGCTACCGTTCCATTCTGGAAGGATGCCGTCATAACAACTCCGGAATCATATTCGTCCGATTCTTCGTAAATAACCTCCGGAATCAGTCCAAGAGATTTCAGGGAATTCTGAACCTCATCCGCACTCTTTCCTACCATCTCGGGCAGAACAATATCGCTCTCTTCTGCGGTCTCCTGTCCGTCCCCGCTGCTTCCCAGAGACAGAAGGCCCAGCTTGCTCGCCGCGAAAAGAATGATCACGACGCCGATCAGCACTGCTGCAAGGATCGAAATTGCAGTGACAGCCTTTTCCCGCCCGGGATTGTAGTTGTCCCGATAGGATGGTCCCTCGTAGGAGTCCTTATATCTGCTGTTTTTCCGAAGCGGTTCATCGATCCGCTCCTGTCTGCTCTGCCGGGAAGCTCTTCGTTCTCTCAGTTCCCTGTCATCGTAATTTCCTCTGCTCCTTGATGATCGGACCTCGTAGGCATCTGCATAGTCTGCCTGATCATATGAAGATTCCGCATAGTCCGACCTTCCGTAACTTCTATCAGAATAGGCATCCTCATACGCTGCATCTTCATACTCCTCCGGAACATACTCCTGCTCCGAAGTCCTTTGCTCAACGTATTCCGATTCCGGGTAATTCGATTCGGAATACCCAGCCTGCGGATAATCTGCCTGCTCCGGATAATGTCCTCCGGCTTCGGATTCTGCCGGCACCGCGCGGCGATCCTCGCTGCCGCCTCTTGCGTATTTCTCCGCCCCGGCTGCATCCGTCTCTGCCGCAGACACCGTCCCTGAATATCCGGACACCGCTGCCGCTGCCGCACTGCCGGCCTTCCTGCGCGCCTGTGCCTGCGCAACAGGATTGGCCATCCTCGTGGCGCCGTCTTCATCCGGATCGATGATCTTCACGAAATCATCGTTGGGATGGATCAGCGACTGCTTCAGATCCCCGATGAGCTCGTTCATATTCTGATATCGGCGATCCGGACTCTTTTCACAGCACTTCAGGACGATCTGTTCCACACTTCGCGGTATGTCCGGAACGAACTCCTTCGGAGACGGCATCGGAGACTGAATATGCTTGATTGCAATCGCGACCGTAGTCTCCCCGTTGAAGGGAACGCGTCCCGTCAGCATTTCAAACAGTGAAATTCCAAGGGAATAGATATCGCTTCTCTCATCCGAATATCCCCCCCTGGCCTGCTCGGGCGATGTGTAGTGTACCGATCCCATCACATTCGAAGTAATGGTGTTGGATGTAGCTGCCTTGGCGATGCCGAAATCCGTTACCTTCACCTTTCCGTCTCTGGAGATCATGATATTCTGCGGCTTAATATCCCGATGAATCACATGATTCGTGTGCGCCGCCTGCAGTCCCAGTGAGACCTGAATGGCAATGCTGATGGCCTCCTTGGCTGTCAGCCGAGATTTCTTTTCAATGTATTTCTTAAGGGTAATGCCATCGACATACTCCATGACGATGTAGTACATTCCCTTTTCTTCTCCCACATCATATACATTTACAATGTTGGGGTGCATCAAACCGGCTGCAGCCTGTGCCTCCACACGAAACTTGGATACAAAATTGGCATTGTCAGAAAATTCCTGCTTCAGTACCTTGATTGCAACGGTTCGATTCAGCTTATGATCTTTTGCTCTGTATACAACGGACATTCCGCCGGTTCCGGTTTTTTCCAGAACCTCGTAACGATCCGCAATCAACATTCCGATCTTAATCATGCGGCATTCTCCTGTCAGGCAAACGGGTCCATCAGAATAACAGATATATTATCCAGACCGCCGTTTAAATTGGCCGTCATAACCAATGCTCTCGCCTTCGATTCCAGCGTCTCATTCCTGCGGAGGATCTGCTGAATTTCCTCGTCCTCCACCATATTCGTCAGACCGTCGGAACACATCAGAACCAGATCCCCCGCCTCAAGCTGGGTGTTAAAAAAATCAATATCTACTTCTTCCTCAGCCCCTACGGCACGCGTAATCACATTTTTATCCGGATGATTTCTGGCCTTTTTCGCATCCAGACTGCCGGCCAGAATCATCTCCTCCACGAGGGAATGATCCACGGTAATCTGCCGCAGTCCATCCCTGCCTGACACATAAAGACGACTGTCACCGACATTTGCTGTCAAAAGCATGCCGCCCTGCTCCACGCTGGCCGCCACAATCGTTGTCCCGCAGCCTCTTAAATCATCCCGCATATTCGCGGTCGTATGAAGGTTGTAATTCACAACATGGAGGGCCTCTTCCAATATTCCGTGGATACTGTCTTCTCGATTCGCCGCTGCCAGTCTGAGTGTCTCGCGCACAGCAAAACGAGATGCATAATCTCCCGCCTTATGTCCGCCCATGCCATCTGCCAGCAGATACAAATTGGGAAGTTTGCCGACGCTCTCATCCGTCGCGCTGACAAAATCCTGATTCATTTTTCTCCGCATACCGATATCGGTAATGGAAAAAGACTGCATGCTACCTCACCTCTCCCGGATATGCCGATGCCTCAGCTGCCCGCAGGCACCGTCAATATCCCGTCCTAACACTCTCCTAATACTAACATTTATTCCATGTTTTTCAAGCTTGCGGCCAAACGCCTGGACTGCAGAGAGTTCCGGCTGCAGATAATTTCTTTCTTTTACCGGATTCACAGGAATGAGATTTACATGAGCGTGAACTTCTTTTGCCAGCCTTGCCAGATCCTCAGCCTCCCTTTCCCCGTCATTGACATCCTTGATCAGACTGTATTCAAAGGTCACACGTCTGCCTGTTCTGTCAAAATAGTCCTTGCAGGCCGCCATACATTCGGCAATGGAATATCGTTCTGCAATCGGCATAATCTGCCTTCGCTTCTCGTCACTTGTTGCGTGAAGCGAGAGGGCCAGCGTAATCGACAGATTCTCCTTTGCAAGTTCATGAATGTGCGGCACGATTCCGCAGGTACTGACCGTAACATTCCTCATCGACAGATTCTGGCCGTTTTCATCTGTCAGAATCCGCAGAAACGTCAGCAGATGATCATAATTGTCCAGCGGCTCTCCCGTCCCCATGACCACCACATGAGACACCTTCTCCCCGGTGATCCTCCGTATGCTGTAAATTTCTTCCAGAATTTCTCCCGGCAGCAAATTTCTTTTAAGGCCGTCCAGCGTAGAGGCGCAGAATCTGCAGCCCATGCGGCAGCCGACCTGTGAAGAAACGCAGATGCTGTTGCCGAATTTGTACCGCATGAATACGCTCTCTACGGTCTCCCCATCCGGGAGCTCAAAAAGAAATTTCTGTGTTCCGTCCAGCTTCGAAATCTGACGTTCCGCCACCTTCAGCCTTGTCATGGAGTACTGACCTCTGAGATCATCCCTCATTGCGGCAGGCAGATTCCGCATCTCATCAAAATCCTCTGCCAGCTGCACATGCATCCATCGGTAGAGCTGTGCTGCGCGGAATTTCGGATATCCTGCATTTTTCAATTCAGTCGTCAATTCTTCCAGCGCAAGTGATTTCAAATCCTTTTTTACTGCCGGATTTCTGTTGCCCTGTTCTCTCAGATTCCCATCCATTTTCCGCTCTTTTCTGCGCCCGGCTGCGCTTTTTGCGTGCTCAGCAAGGCCATATCCATGATCAACTCAATGCACATCTTCCGGTCTGCGGAACCTCGCCATGAAAAATCCATCGGTTCCATGAATGTCGGGAAACAGCTGTACATAATTTTCCCTGATTCCCGGAAAATTCTCCGGCAGATACGGCGCCAGTGCATCCGGCAGAAGTCCCAGCTTTTTTTCGATAAACTCCGCCATTTTTTCGTTCTCCGCGCGATTGATGGTGCAGGTTGAATAAATAAACACTCCTCCCGGTTTCACCACCCTTGCCGCATTGGCTGCAATCTTTTTCTGCAGCGCCACCAGGGAACGCAGCTTCTGACTCGTGACATTGTTCTTAATATCTCGCTTTCTCGTCATGATTCCCAGTCCTGAGCAGGGAACATCACACAGCACGAGATCTCCCTTCCCCTCGAGATCCTTCCGCGGATTCGAAGCATCATTTTCTTCTACCGCCACATTGTGAAGCTTCATTCTCCCAAGAGCGGATCGAATTCTGTCTGTCTTCTCCCTCGTAAGATCAAAGGAATGAATTTCAGCATCCGGCAGCAGCATGGCACTCAGCACGGTTTTGCCGCCCGGCGCCGCGCACAGATCGTAAACCTGCAGTGCCCCGGAAAGATCCCTTCCGCGCCCTGCAATTCCGGCCGCCTGCGCCACCAGCTGGCTCGATTCATCCTGTACGGTCCATTTCCCGTCTGCAAATCCCGGCAGCGATGAAAGTCCCGGCACATGGGTAAGAAGCCAGCAGTCCTCCGCCCACTTTCCGGGAACAGCCTTTGCGCCCTTCTCCTCAAGTGCTGCAAGCAAGGCTTTTTTTTCTTCCTGCGTCAGCTGCGGATGCAGACGAATGCACACCGGACGAACCTGCAGCATTGCACTGCACAGGGATTCCAGTCTCTCCTGCCCCAGCTGCTCCTCCCACAGAGAAATAATCTCTGTCGGCATAGAATACCGAAGACTCAGTTCCTGCAGTCGTGCATCCGTACCATGCTGTGCCGCATTTTCCTCTGCTGCAGAACTTTTTCTGCTTCCCGCCACTACAATGGTCGCACTGCTCTGCCTGGTGCGGATCGGCCTCTGCACAGCAGCGGTCGGAACGTATTCCTTTCCGGCCGCCCGGGCTGCTTCCTTTTCTCTGCAGATGGTGCGCAGCACCCCGTTTACAAACGCAGTGGACTGCGACATCTTCTTTCTCTTGCAGATGCGGACAGCCTCATTGCAGGCAGCATAATCCGGCACGCTGTCCATATAAAAAATCTGATAAAGACTCATCCGCAGAAGACAGGAAACCTCCGGCTTCAGCTTTATGCCCGGATCCTTCACGTGAGCTGCTATCACTGCGTCCAGTTCCAGGGAGCGTTCCAGTGTTCCTTCTGCAAGGCGCTTAAGAAAGGACCGCTGTGCGAGCGGTAAGCTCCCATAGCGATCCTGTGTACGTTTAATCAAGAGGTTGCTGTACGTGCCGCGGCGTTCATGTTCCACCAGAATCTGCCACACCAATTCCCGCACATTCACTTCGCGCCCATTATTTTCAATTTTTTCTGACATATTCTCTTCTCCGGCTCCTTTTTTTCAGGTCAGGCTCTTTTTCAGTCTCTCCTTCTTCTGTTC
>CAVAJA010000068.1:0-7164 GCA_963588615.1 Lachnospiraceae bacterium
GTGCACTCCTCCTGCACGAACTCCTGCGCTGCGCTGTCTTTCTCTGACCGCTCCGACTTTCCCCTCGGAATGGTAGTGTACCCGTCTGCAGGAGCCGCACCGTCCGCGCCGGGATGGGACAACGGCGTTACCTCGCCTTCCTCATACTCCCCTCTCGCCACGGCCGCAGCAGCTTCCAGCGGCTTCTCGGCCTTTCCGATCTGACACATAATCCAGATATCCGATGCGCCGTCTGCAGCAAGAACAATTGCCATCAGCTTCATCAGAATATTCTCAATAAAAATCGGATGGATCACAAAAACAACACCCAGAATGATCTCTGCCGCCGCAATGATCATCGCCACAGCCGTACCGCCGGATCTCTGACGTGCGATGCGCATCCCTTCCGACAAATCCACCAGACCTGTCACCAGAACAATGATTCCAATGATGGTCGGAATCAAAGATGCCAGAATCTCCGGTCTGAAAAACAGGTACATTCCCATGACCAGCATGGTAACACCGCCGAAAAGGGCGGCGCTGTTGCCGTACACCCTTGCCCTGCTGAAGAAAAAAAAGATCACAACCGCAATTCCCGCCGCTGCCACCACGGCAGCGACTGCCTTGCAGATCATATCAATTGCCGTGTCCGACCATAGAAACAGCACCGCCCCCATAACAATAAGGCATACTGCAGCGATAAATTTGTTGGTCTTTGCAATTCGCAGGGAATTGCGAATTTCTTCTTCCGCTTTTTGTGCCTTCATGAATCATACCTCCTGTTCCTGCTGCCGCATCACATCGATCCGATCCAGAATAACATCACGCCCCTGTTTCGAGAGCCCGGAGAATGGAATCACTTCAAGGGAAATTTCCTGACCTACTGCGCTCTTCTTCTGAAGAACCGCCTTGATATTGGCCAGTGCCTTCGGAATCTGACTGCGCTTGAGTTTATCCGCCTTCGTTGCCACAATAATCGGAACAAATCCGTTGTGAATCACCCAGTCAAACATCAGGGCATCATCATCGGAAGGATCATGACGGATATCCACCAGTAAAAAAACCGCCTTCAGGGTTTCACTCGTGTGAAGATAATTCTCAATCATGGCTCCCCACTGTGCCTTTACCTCAACTCCGGGAGTCGCATATCCATATCCCGGCAGGTCTACCAGGTACAGTTCATTGTTGATATTATAATAATTGATGGTCTGCGTCTTTCCCGGCTTTCCGCTGGTCCTTGCATAGCTTTTCCGATTCATCAGCGCATTGATCAATGTGGATTTTCCCACATTGCTCTTCCCCGCAAATGCAAACTCCGCCCACGTATGACGCGGAAGCGTGCTGGAAATTCCGCAGACTGTCTCCAGATTCACACTTTTAATTACCATGATTTAAATTTCCTGCCGCTAAGCTCTACGAAGCCTCCGCCTCTGTTCTGCTTCCATCCCTGTGAACAAGGATCGGACGTCCCTTTCCGAGAACCGCGTCTTTCGTCACAATGCACTCCTGAACCGTATCATCCGACGGAATCGAATACATCACATCCATGGTCACACGCTCCACGATGGAACGCAGTCCTCTGGCGCCGGTCTTGCGCTCCACTGCCATTCTGGCGATTGCCTCCAGTGCATCGTCCTCGAAGGACAACTCCACGTCATCATAATGGAAGAGCTTCCGATACTGTTTCACAAGCGCATTCTTCGGAACCTTCAGAATGCTGATCAATGCGTTGACATCCAGCCCGTCCAACGTCACAACCACCGGAACACGTCCGATGAATTCCGGAATCAATCCGAACTTCATCAGATCCTGAGGAACCACATCCTTCAGGACAGATCCAACATCCTTTTCTTCCTTTTCAGATACCGACGCATTGAAGCCCATCGAGCGGTAATCGGTCCTCTCGTGAATGATCTTATCCAATCCGTCAAAGGCGCCGCCGCAGATAAAGAGAATGTTGCTGGTGTCAATCTGTATCAGCTCCTGCTGCGGATGCTTCCTCCCGCCCTGAGGAGGTACCGAAGCCACCGTCCCTTCAATAATTTTCAGCAGCGCCTGCTGAACACCCTCTCCGGAAACATCGCGGGTGATTGAAACGTTCTCTCCCTTTTTCGAGATCTTGTCAATCTCGTCAATGTAGATGATTCCAAGCTGAGCGCGCTCAATATTGTAATCTGCAGCCTGAATCAGCTTCAGAAGAATATTCTCCACATCTTCACCCACGTAGCCGGCTTCCGTCAATGTTGTGGCATCCGCAATAGCAAACGGAACATTCAGAAGCCTTGCCAGTGTCTGCGCCAGATATGTCTTTCCGGAACCCGTAGGACCCAGCATCAGAATATTCGATTTCTGCAGCTCAACCTCTGCATCCTCGCCCTGATAACTATGATGTCCGACAATTCTTTTATAGTGATTGTAGACAGATACCGCCAGAACCTTTTTGGCCTCATCCTGTCCGATCACATACTGATCCAGGAATTCCTTGATCTGTGCAGGTTTCATCAGATTGACATCCTGCTCACTCAATCCGCCCTCAGCGTACGCTCCGTCCTTCTTTTCAGAATCATCTTCATCAATAATTTCACTGCAAATATCGATGCATTCATCACAGATGTACACACCGCTGGGGCCCGCAATCAGCTTGCGCACCTCATCTTCCGCTCTCCCGCAGAATGAGCATCTTCTAGGTGGAACCATTCTCTTATTGCCGTTAGCCATAGTTTCTCTCTTTTCCTATCTCACCCCATGTCGTTCATGCATTTCGAACGGCATCCTCGATCTCCTTGCGGGTGGTATAAATATGATCGATCAGCCCGTAATCCAGTGCCTCCTGCGCCGTCATCCAATTGTCACGATCCGTATCGTGGCACAATTCCTCATAGGTCCTTCCTGTGTTCTCTGCCAGAATGTGATTGAGCCTTTCACGCATTTTCTCAATATGTCTGGCTGCAATCAGCATATCGCTGGCCTGACCCTCTGTCCCGCCCGAAGGCTGATGAATCAGAATTTCTGCATTCGGAAGAGAATATCTCTTTCCCTTTGTTCCGCCGGCCAGAAGAAAGGATCCCATGCTGGCTGCCATGCCCATGCAGATGGTGGACACATCACACTTAATAAACTGCATCGTGTCATAAATTGCCATGCCCGCTGTTACGGAGCCCCCGGGGCTATTGATGTAGAACTGAATATCCTTATCCGGATCTTCACCCTCCAGGAACAGGAGCTGTGCCACGATCAGTTCAGCCGACTGATCCGTCACCTGGTCTCCCAGGATGATAATTCTCTCTTTCAGCAGTCTTGAAAAAATGTCATACGACCTCTCGCCATTGCCGGTCTGCTCTACGACATAAGGTACCAGATTTGCCATGTTGTTTCCTCCATATACAAGACAAAAAACTATCCTCAATCATAAAACAAAGGCCTTGCGATTCGCAAGACCTCTGCTTCGTTTTCATATTCAGGAAATAAAGATCATGCCTCCTCGGCTGAAGTCTCCTCAGCAGGAGCCTCTTCCTTCTTCTGAGCCTTCTTGGATGCCTTCTTCTCCTTGGCGTTGTCCGTGATAAAATCAGCTGCCTTCCGGATACGCACGTCCTTCTTCAGATCGTCCTTCATATCCTCATTCTCGAAGAGCTTCTTAACATTCTCCACCGGAGTGCGATACTGATCTGCCATCTTCTGGTATTCCTTCTCCAGATCTTCCTCCGTCACCTCGATGTTCTCAGCCTCCGCAACTGCCTCCAGAACCAGACTGTTGCGAATTCTCTGCTCTGCCTGAGGCTTGAGCTGCTCCAGGAACTGCTCTCTTGTCTGACCCGTGTACTGCAGATACATATCCAGCTTCATTCCCTGGTACTGCAGATTCTGAGCAAACTCATTTGCCAGATTCTCCTGCTGCGTGCGAAGCATTGCATCCGGAATATCAATCTTAGAATCCTCTACGGCTGCTGCAACAGCCTCGCTCTGCTTTGCATTGCGGAGTTCCTCATCCTTGCGGCTCTGCAGATTTTTGCGAAGATCTGCCTTGTACTCCTCCAGAGTAGAGAACTCAGAAACCTCATCTGCAAACTCATCATTCAGCTCCGGCAGAACCTTTGTCTTGATGCCGTTCACCTTGCAGTGGAATACAGCAGGCTTTCCTGCCAGATCCTTCTGGTGATAATCCTCCGGGAAGGAAACCTCTACATCCTTCTCCTCGCCGATTCCCAGACCAACCAGCTGTTCTTCGAATCCAGGAATAAAGGAATGAGAACCTACGGTCAGGTCATAATTCTCTGCCGTACCGCCATCAAACGCCTCGCCGTCAACCGTGCCGGCAAAATCAAGCTTGATCATATCACCGTCAGCAACCGGACGATCCGTCACATCCTGAATCTTTCCGTTCGCATCCTGCTGACGCTTGAGTTCCTTCTCGATCTCCTCCTCAGTCACCTCTGTCGTCTCCGGCTTGGCAACCGTAACTCCCTTATACTTACCCAGAGAAACCGGCGGCTTCAGAGCAACCTCTGCGGTGTAAATAAAGCTCTTTCCTTCCTCGATCTGTGTCACCTCAATCTTGGGGTTGGAAACGATGTCCTCACCGGACTCCTTTACAGCGCCTTCATAGGACTCGTTAATGCAGCTGTTAGCCGCATCCTCATAGAAAATAGCTGCGCCGTACATCTTCTCAACGATCTTGCGGGGTGCCTTTCCCTTACGGAAGCCGGGAATCGAGATACGATTCTTCTCTTTTCCATAAGCCTTCTCAATTGCCTTGACAAATTCCTCGGCACTCACTTCAACAGTGAGCTTAGCCATGCTATTCTCGAGCTTTTCCACACTAACGCTCATTGATTTGATTCCTCCTGATGGTCATTTCTCATACTGCGACACGCAGACAGATACTGATTATACGCAGGAATCCTATAATTTGCAAGGGTCTTGGACGAAATGCACTGTCTCCCCAGCCGCTGCCGCTGCAGTTTTCGCAGGGAGCATGTCAGTTCTTGCGCTCATGCTCCCCGACTCTGAACGCCTCCGTCGAAGGATCAGTGCTCCGCTGTCTGCAATCTGCAGACAGTCCCATCTTCCAGTACTCCCGTGACTCTGGATCCGTCCTCCAGAATAACCTCATAAGAAGCGTCCGTGAGCGTCCCGTCTGTCCGGAAGGTCACCGCATCTGCTTCCCTGACTGCTGTGACCCGAGCCGCGGCATCTCCTTTCAGATTCGGTATCACGCAGGCGGCCGTTTCCCCATCTGCCGGCAAATAGAGCCGGAACGTCGTCCCCTTTGTATAATCATAATCCGGAACATCCTTTCGTGCGCCGAATGCCAGGAGCGATCCTTCTCTTACAAATACAGGCAGATTCATGTAGCTGTATTTCTTCTCATACCATCTGCCGCCGTCCAGAACCTCACCGTCAATGAGTCCGACCCACTTTCCCGTTCTGCTGCCGCCCTCATTTTCCTGCACTCCCGGAAGATAGAATCGTCCGATGCTGTCCTCATTGAAGATGGGAGCGACCAATACAGAATCCCCGATCATATACTGAAGATCCAATGTGCGGCAGGCATAATCCTTCGGGAAAACAAACGGCATGGGACGCATCACCGGAACACCGGTCTCATGTGCCTGCGCTGCCAGCCGGAAATAATACGGCATCATGGTGCACTTCAATTCACTGAAAAAGCGCACCACATCGTTGGACTCATCATCGAAAATCCACGGCACACGATAGGAGTCGGACCCGTGCAGTCTGGAATGTGTTGAGAACAGTCCGAACTGCGCCCACCTCTTGTACAGATCCGGTGTAGCAGTGCTTTCAAATCCGGAGATGTCGTGACTCCAGAAGGAAAATCCGCTCATCATAAAGGACAGTCCCGCATGCATCGTCTCCGCCATGGAACTGTAGGTTGCGGAACAGTCACCGCCCCAGTGCACCGGGAATTTCTGACTTCCTGCCGTTGCACTTCTCGCAAACAGAACCGCCTCACCCTTTCCCCTGCACATCTCAATCGTCTCGAACACGCACTTGTTGTACAGGTAGGTGTAATAGTTGTGCATCATCATGGGATCCTTGCCGTCATAATAGACAACATCTATCGGAATCCTCTCGCCGAAATCGGTCTTAATCGCATCAATGCCTGCATCCAGCAGTCCCTTTACTTTTCCGCTGAACCACCTGTAGGCTTCCGGATTGGTGAAGTCCACCAGGGCCATGCCCGGCTGCCAGTTGTCCACCTGTTTTACGCCTCTTCCGTCCCTGCGCATCAGGAAATAGTCCTTCTTTACTCCCTCTTCGAACATCTCCGTGTTCTGTGCAACATACGGATTGATCCAGCAGCAGAGCTTCAAGCCTTTTTCATGATACCGCCTCAGCATATTCTCAACATCCGAGAACACCTCCGGGTCCCAGGTGAAATCACACCAATGCAGTGCACGCAGCCAATAGCAGTCAAAATGAAACACCCGCATGGGGATCTTTCTTTCCTGCATCCCGCTGATCAGTTCGTTGGTGGTGTTCTCATCATAGCTGGGCTTGAAGCTGGTGGAGAGCCACAATCCGAAGCTCCATGCCGGAGGCAGCGCCGGACGCCCTGTCAGTGCCGTGTATACCTCGATCACATCGGCAGGTGTCTTTCCGTACATCACGTGAAGGCGAATCTGTTCCCCCGGAACAGAGCAGCCGACATACCCCACCTTTTCCGAGCACACCTCGTAGGAAACCGGTCCCGTGTGATCTGCAAATACGCCGTATCCCTCACTGCTCATATAGAATGGAATGTTCTTGTAGCCGATATCACTGGCGGTTCCGCCGTCCTCATGCCAGATGTTGACCGTCTGGCCGTTCTTCACAAACGGGGTGAAGCGCTCGCCGAAGCCGTAGATGGTCTCTCCCGGCTTTACCGACAGCTCCGTCAACATATACGGACGATAATTCTGCTCAAAATAATGCGGATCCATGCGAAGAGGCGACGTTTTTTTGTCCACCCTCATATATCCGATGTTGCGGAAGCCCGTTCCGGTAAGCACTCTTCCCTCTGCTTCAAAAGTGATGGCGCATGTCTCCCGCTTTACCCGGATCGTCATGTCCCCCGCCGTCATAACGGCCTCCTGATCATTCACCTCGATTTCTACAGGATCCGGATTCTCCGACAGTTCGAATCTCGGCTCTTTGGCATCATATGCCATATAATGGCTGGTG
>CAVAJA010000069.1:0-3831 GCA_963588615.1 Lachnospiraceae bacterium
ATCGAATGTGAAGTAAAAGCCTCACATCTTGTTTCTGACTATTCATACGCGGGGGAGAGGGTTATGTTACAGCCATGCTGCACCAGATCACGCAAAGTGATTCATGGAACTGACAAATTCCTCTTCGCTCAGGTTCGCGATCTGCGCCGCTCGGGAGAGCGACAGTGTACCATCCTTTACCAGAACCGCCAGGGTTGCGATGGTTCCCTCCAGTTTGCCCTCTGATTTTCCCTGGGCCAGACCCTTCAGCCCCCTTTTATTCATTCTCCTCCCTTGAACAACATATTCTATATTGTTCAAGCTTTGCTGCATCCCGTTTTCCCAATGTCAGTTCCAGCAGAATTCCCTCCGGAAGGTACTCCACCCGGTCCGCCGTGTACCGCTCCTGCACTTCGTGAATCAATGCCCCGCAGGAATACGGAAGCAGATAGCTGCCGTGCTCCTTCTTCCCTCCCAGCATCTCATCCAGAAGATTCAGCAGTTCCTCATAGTCTTCCTCATTCTTTGCCGAAAAATACAAATGGTCAGGATAAACTTTTTTTATCGGAGGTATTTCGCAGCGATCGATCTTATTGTATACAACCAGAATCGGGACATTCCCTGCGCCGATCTCTTCCAATGTGCTGCGCGTCACCTTCAGATGTTCCGGATATTCCGGATCCGAGAAATCGACAACCTCAATCAATAGATCTGCGTAGCAGGCCTCCTCCAGTGTGGAACGGAAGGCATCCACCAGCGTGTGCGGCAGATCCGCGATGAAACCGACGGTGTCGCTCAAAAGGAAAGGGCGGTGTCCCGGTGTGTGAATGCTGCGGACCGCTGTGTCCAGCGTTGCAAAGAGCATGTCCTTTTCAAACACCCTTTTCCCCTCGTCCTGTGACAGCAATCCATTCATAATGGTCGATTTGCCGGCATTCGTATAGCCCACCAGCGAGACCAGCGGCAGACCGCTGCGGCATCTTTTCCCGCGCTGTGTACTCCGTTCCTTCTCCACTTCCTTCAGCTGCCTTCGGATCTCGGCCAGCTGCCGCTCGATGTGGCGGCGATCCAGCTCCAGCTGCTCTTCTCCCGCGCCCTTGTTGGAGAGCCGGCCGGAACCGCCGCCCTGACGGCCAAGATTCTTTCTCATTCCTGCCAGACGAGGCAGCACATACTGCAGCTGCGCCGATTTCACCTGCAGCCTGGCCTCTCTGGTTCTTGCCCTTGTGCTGAAAATCTGCAGGATGATGCCGGTTCGATCCAGAACCTCTGTATCCAGCGCATCCTCCAGATTGCGGACCTGCATAGGGGTCAGGTTCTCCTGAAAGATCACAATGTCTGCATCGTATGCCAGGACGGCCGCATGCAGCTCCTCCACCTTTCCCCGGCCCAGCAGCGTTTTCTGTGTGACGGAGGCCGCATTCTGCACCACCGCGGAGACAACCTCCAGGTCACAGGCTTCCGCCAGCTGCCGCAGCTCCTCCATAGAGGCTGCGTAGCGGTCCGGTTTCTGATCTGTATTCAACCCGGCCAGAACGGCTCTGGATCTTACCTTCGATTCCTGTATTTCAATCATATTCGTGCCAAACTCCTGTTATGATAGATGCAGCGGTCTTAAATTGACTGCATTTCGTCTGCATTTCGTCTGCATACGTAATATTCCACATTTTCGCTCGTATGTACAGATGCGGCATGAATGCTGCGGTTCCTCATCTGCCGGCACAATCACCGGATCGATGAGCTGCCGGGTCCATGAACCATCCGGTTTATGATCCTTCGGGTCTATGAGCCTTCAGGTCTATGAGCCGCAGTCTGCGGTCTTCGGCGATGCTTTTTAAGGGGGTTACTATTTATGAAATTACACAAAAGAACTTTGTCAAAGGGATTCTGGATGTGCGGCTGGGTACAGGCAATGCAGAGCATGGCTTTTTATCTGACGCGCTCTATTCTCCTGATTTTCGTGACAACGGCGGTTGCAGAAGGCGGTCTTGGAATGACCAGCGCAAGCGGTGCCGTACTGCAGGCGGACCTGATGTCCTTTTCTTATCTGGGGGCCATGGTCGGCGGTCTTCTCGTAGACCGTTTCATCGGAGCCAGATATTCTACTCCCATCGGCATGTTCATCGCAGGTCTTGGCTATTATGTCGGCTCTGCCGCCACGGACAGCAAGGGGCTGTATCTCATGATCATTCTGGTCTGCTTTGGTCTGACGTTGTTCAAGACCACCCCCATGATTGGGCGTCTCGTCGAGCCGAAGCAAATGGATGAGGCCTTTTCCGTCAGCTATTCCCTGACCAATCTGGGCGGACTTTTAGGCCCGCTTCTGGCCGGTTTCCTGTATAAGGATTTCTTCGCGCGAAACGGCGTCCTCGGCTTTGCCCCTTGTTTCCGCCTTGCAGCTGTCGTCATGTTCTGCGGCACAGCCCTCTTTCTCTTCGGAACACGCTTCATGGGCGATGTCGGCAAGCTTCCTTTTCTCAAAACGAAGACAAAAGAAGAGCTTGAACGCGAGAAATCGTTGGAAAAGTCTGCATCCGAGAACTCTCTCGTTTATACCGCTGCTGAGAAAAAGCGAATCGGTGCCATCATCATGCTGTCCGCCTTTTCGGTTGTCTTCATGATCTTCTATGATCTCGCATTCCTTCCTGTGTATTATCACTGGAGCGAGGCCATGAACTGGGTTGTCGGCGGCTACGAGATTCCGCTCACCTGGACAGAGTCCTTAGATGGTGTCTTCTGCATCATTCTCGGCAACCTCATGGCAGCGTTCTGGGCAAAACTCGCGGCGAGACCTCAGGGCGACATCAGCATTTATAAAAAGCTTGCGATTGCTCTGCTCCTTCTGGGCGGCGGATATGTCTATAATGCGCTGATCGAAATTCTGCGAGGAGACTCCAGACCCTCCGCGCTGTATCTGGTGGTGTTCCTCCTGCTGCTGACGATGGGTGAAATGTTCTTCGCCCCCATGGGCTACTCCTTCATCAGTAAATATTCCCCCAGCCGCTGCCTGGGACTGATGATGGGCGTCTGGGGAGCTGCCTCCTTTGTTGCCGCAAAGCTCTACGGCTATCTCTATAATTTTGCCTTCGGCGGCAGGTTCCCGTTCGCTTATGCCTGCATCGCTGTGGCCGTCATCGCTGCGATCTGCGCACTCGTTCTGTTCGCCCTTGACCAAAAACTCTCCGCCCTGGTGGAACAGGAATAGGCAGCCATCTTCGCCTGCAAGTCTGCGAACTTTGCGCACCGCAAGGCAGGCCGAACGAAAGCAAGCGAGCGGAAGCGATGCTGCGTCGGTTCGAAGCCTGCCGAGGATGTCGCAGGTGAGCAGCTGCAGGCGAAGATGACACGCCCTGCGGAATCGTCGCTGCGTCGGTTCGAACCCTGCCGAGGATGTCGCAGGTGAGCAGCTGCAGGCGAAGATGACACGCCCTGCGGAAGCGTCGCTGCGTCGGTTCGAACCCTGCCGAGGATGTCGCAGGTGAGCAGCTGCAGACGAGATGCCCGCTGCAGCAGTTCCCCCATCTCCCCATCTGCGCTATAATAAGTGGCTGGTTTATCAAACATCGCGGGGAGACAGAACAATATGAATAAGGAATACATGCAGCATGTCGTTCATGCATTTATTGTGGGAATGAAATGGATTCTCTTCGGAGGCCTCATCGGCGTCATCGTAGGTGCCATTGCCTCCTTTTTCGCCATGGCCATTGTGCAGGCCACCGCTTACCGGCAGGCCAACGGCTGGCTGATCTGTCTGCTGCCCCTCGTGGGACTGCTCATCGTCTTCCTGTATCAGAAGACCTCCTCCGATCGGCCGCGGGACACCAATCGCGTCATCACAGCCATCCGGGAGAG
>CAVAJA010000070.1:0-5825 GCA_963588615.1 Lachnospiraceae bacterium
GTATATAACCTGAGAGATTACGCAACAACGTTTGATTTCCTGAAGAGCGCGAATGCCATCGGACTTCCCATGAAGGAGCTTATTACAGATAAATATCCGCTGAGTCAGATTGATGATGCCTTCAAGAAGGCGGCATCCATGACCGGTCTTAAGATTGCTGTAATGGCAGACTAGATAGGATTCTCAAATGGACGAAAGATCAGTTGGAATTTTGGAAGTGTACGGTCTGGTGTGTGCTTTCATGGCAGCGGACGCCGGCTGCAAGGCAGCGAACGTAACCCTGGAGCCGTTTGATAAGAATAAGCCGGCCAACGCCGATTCTCTCCCGGTTCCGCTTTTGGTGACCATCAAATTCCGGGGAACGGTGGAAGATGTCACAGCAGCGGTGGAAGCCGGAAGACAGATGGCGGAATCACTCACAGGAGTGGTGCAGAGCCATGTAATTCCAAGACCTACGCAGGATACATTGAAGATGTTGAGCATATGTGGATTCGATGCAGATTGACGTCATTCGTTCAGCAGAATTCACAGGAGCAGAAAGAGAGGACAAAATGTCACAGGAAGCATTAGGAATGATCGAGACCAGAGGACTTACCGCAGCCATCGAGGCAGCGGATGCAATGACAAAGGCAGCAGAGGTTACTCTGATCGGAACAGAGAAGATCGGTTCCGGACTGGTAACTGTTATGGTTCGCGGTGACGTAGGAGCCGTAAAGGCTGCTGTTGAGAGCGGCGCAGCAAGCGCAAGCCGTCTGGGTGAGCTGGTAGCGCAGCATGTCATCCCGAGACCGCACACTGACGTAGAGAAGATCCTTCCCGGATTCCCGAAGGCATAAAATATGATGAACGGTTCCTATGGATTGATTGAGGTTTCGGGTGTGGTGGCCGCAATTGATTCGTTGGATGCAATGTGCAAGGCGGCGACGGTGAATCTGGTGACGTGGGAACGCAAGCTTGGCGGAAGACTGGTCACCATCATTGTCGAAGGGGATGTGTCGGATACCAAGGCAGCGGTGGAAGCAGCCAGAAATATCTGTGCACTGAACGGTCACATCATGGCATCCTATGGAGTCATCGCGGCACCGTGTGAGGAAACCCGTAAAATAGTTGCATTGAGTGCAAAGCGCATTCAGAAGAATAAAGGATAAGTATCTGTTCAGGTCATCCTGAAAGGAATGACTCAGACCGGCTACGAGCAGGCAGGATTGCCAAAGGAGGAAAGTTATGTCACAGGAAGCATTAGGAATGGTAGAAACCAGAGGACTTACCGCAGCCATCGAGGCAGCTGATACGATGTGCAAGGCAGCAAACGTCACCCTGGTCGGAACAGAGAAGATCGGTTCCGGGCTGGTAACTGTTATGGTTCGCGGTGATGTGGGCGCTGTAAAGTCTGCTGTAGAAGCAGGCGCAGCAAACGCAGGAAGACTCGGCGAGCTGGTAGCACAGCATGTCATCCCGAGACCGCACACTGATGTAGAAGGCATTCTCCCTAAGATCAAGTAATCAGACCGGCACATTTGTCGGAGTGCATCGGTCTGGTCCGGGCAGTTCAGGAAAGCCGTACACGCGCCTGACCGGAACAGAACCTGTCTTTGGCAGGACTTTTGTACAGCAGACCGGTGCACATGTTTTACCGAATGGCTTGAAGGATGATGTGGGTGAACAGCTTTGGATAAATATGAAGTAGAAGCCGTAACAAAAATGGTACTCTCCTGCATGCAGAAGCAGCAGGAAAAAGGAAATGGATTCGAGATTCCGGTCGGCGTCAGCAACCGCCACATTCATTTGTCCCAGCAGGATGTGGAAACGCTGTTCGGCAAGGGTCATCAGCTGACGAAGAAAAAAGAGCTCATGGGCGGTCAGTTTGCCTGTGAGGAGTGCTGCACCATTGTGGGACTGAAGCTCAGAGCCATTGAAAATGTCCGCGTTCTGGGACCGGCAAGGAAGGCCACCCAGGTTGAAATCAGCAGCACGGATGCCAGAAAGCTCGGCATCAGCGTACCGGTCAGAGAGTCGGGGGACATCAAGGGATCTGCACCCATTGCAATCGTAGGTCCAAAGGGTGCGGTTTACTGTAAGGAAGGCTGCATTGTGGCGGCGAGACATATCCATATGTCTCCGGCGGATGCAAGTGCGGCAGGCGTTGTCGACGGTGAGTATGTCAGCGTGACCGTGGACAATGAGCGCGGAACAACCTTTGATAAGGTCAAGATTCGTGTCGATGACAGCTTCACTCTGGAGATGCATATCGATACGGATGAAGCCAATGCCAGTGAGATCAAACAGGGAGATAAGGTTGTCCTTGTGAAATAACAGGCTGCAGATTCACTGCGCGGCCGGATGCAGGATCGGAGAGGGATCGAAATGATTGTTGGAAAGGTAACAGGCAGTATCGTTTCCACCCGTAAACAGGATAATTTGATCGGAAATAAGTTCATGGTCATTGAGCCGCTGGATTGCATGAAGGGCGGACATGGACAGCTGGTCGCTATTGACAACATCGGGGCCGGCATCGGGGAGTATGTATTGGTTGCGCAGGGAAGTGCTGCCCGGATCGGCTGCGGCCTGCCGGATGCGCCGGTGGATGCAGCGATTGTAGGCATTGTTGATGACATCGGAAAGCTGATGTAAATCCATGGAAATTACAGAATTAAGCGGAATTTTAAGACAGAACGGCATCGTTGGAGCCGGCGGAGCGGGATTTCCGACTTACGGAAAGCTGTCGGCAGCGGCAGATACCATTTTGCTCAACTGCGCCGAGTGCGAGCCGCTTCTGAAGCTCCACAGACAGGTGCTTGCGGAGCACGCACAGGAAATCATGAAAGCCTTTCATCTGGTGGCAGAGACATTGGGTGCCAGGGCAGTGATTGGCATTAAAAGCGAATATAAGAGCACAATTCGTGCGTTGGAACAGTATATAGACGAGTATCCGGAGATGTCGATTCATGGTCTCCCGGGGGCTTACCCGATGGGTGACGAGGTGGTTCTGATTTACGAGGCGACAGGACGCGTGGTTCGACCCGGAGGGCTGCCCATCGAATGCGGCGTTGCCGTGTTCAATGTGGAGACCATGTACAATATCTATCGGGCCGTGTGGGAAAATCACCCGGTAACCGATAAATACGTCAGCGTCGTAGGCGCGGTGGAGCACCCCGTGACGGTCCGCGTTCCGATCGGGATGCAGATCCGGGAGGTGGTTGCTCTTGCCGGAAGGGCGACGGTGAAGGATCCGGTGTATCTTCTGGGCGGTCCTATGATGGGAAACTTCGGCAGTGAGCTCCAGCCGGTCACGAAGACGACCAATGCGGTCATCGTCCTTCCTTCGGATCATCCGCTGGTGTATAAGAAAAAGCCGAACATCAAAAATGCGATTGCAAGGGCGGCCTCCTGCTGCTGTCAGTGTCGAACCTGCACGGATCTATGTCCAAGACATGCGTTGGGACACCCGATTGAGCCGCATGCTTTCATGCGGGCGGCAGCAAATCGTGATGTACAGAGTGTGGAGCCGTTTGTGAATACGCTGTTCTGCAGCTCCTGCGGTCTGTGCGAGATGTACAGCTGTCCGCAGGGTCTGTCTCCGCGGAGCATCATGGCACAGTATAAGGGCGGCCTGCGGAAAAGCGGCGTAAAGCCTCCGAAGGTGGAAGCAAAGCCTGTGAATCCTGCGAGGGAATATCGGAGAGCGCCGGAGGAGCGGCTTGTGGCAAGGCTCGGACTTCTGGAATATGATAAAGAGGCACCTCTGAGCGATGATTTACAGAAAACGGGACAGGTGAAGATCAATCTGTCGCAGCACATCGGTGCACCGGCGAAGGCAACTGTGCAGACGGGTGATGCGGTGCAGGCACAGCAGGTGATTGCGGAAGCGGCAGAGGGACTGTCGGTTTCCATTCATTCCAGTATTTCCGGTCGTGTTGCAGAGGTGACGGACAGATATATTGTGGTATCCGGAGAGGAACGATAGAAAATGCAGAAGGCAATTGGTATGATTGAGTTCAAGACGGTGTCCAGTGGGATTACCGCGGCGGACCAGATGGTGAAAACGGCGGAGGTGGAGCTGCTGGAGGCACAGGTCGTATGTCCCGGCAAATACATCGCATTGATTGCCGGTGATCTGAGTGCTGTGAAGGCGGCCATCGAGAGTGCACAGAAGAGCTGTCCGGAGAATCTGATCGGTCAATTTGTCCTGGGAAATCCGGATGAATCCATTTTCCCGGCAATTTACGGGACCTCTCAGATCGAGGATGTGAATGCCCTGGGAATTCTGGAAACCTATGATGCCTCATCGATCATTGTGGCGGCGGACATTGCGGCCAAGACGGCTATCGTAAAGCTGATTGAGCTGCGGATTGCAAAGGGAATGTGCGGCAAATCCTACCTGCTCCTGACGGGAGAGGTGGCGGCCTGTGAGGCGGCCATTGAAAAGGCGAAGGAAGCGATCCGGGAGAACGGAATGTTCCTGGACTCCTCTGTCATTGCAAGTCCGGATGCAAAGGTAAGACAAATGCTCCTGTAAAGCGGACAGGCACGATGCACGGATTCTGGTTTTTGCCGGGAGCAGGGATGCGGTAAAACGCAGCGGAAGAGGTGACGGTATGACAATGCTGGCAGCTGAGAGAAAGAGTCTCATCCTGGAGAAATTGCAAGAAGAGAAGAGGGTCATTGTTTCTCAGCTGTCCGAGCAGTTCAAGGTCTCTGAGGAGACCATTCGGCGTGATCTGGAAAAGCTTGAGAAGGAGGGACTGTGCACGAAGAGCTACGGCGGTGCGCTCCTTCGGGAGAACGGAAGCGTCGATCTTCCCTTCGCTATCCGTCAGAAAAAGAACATGGCGGGAAAGAAGGTCATTGCCGGGGTGATCTCAAACCTGCTGGAGGAGGGAGATCATATTTTCCTGGATGCCAGCACGACGGCCCTGTCCATTCTGGAGCAGATCCGGGATAAACAGATCACGGTGATCACCAATTCCGTCGAGGTTCTGATGGCTGCTTCAGAGGACAATCAGTGGAACGTCATGTCAACCGGCGGGAATCTGATGGAGCGCTACATGGCGCTGGTGGGCCCCATGGCAATGTGCGGAATCCAGGCGGTCAATGCAGACAAGGTGATTCTGTCCTGCAAGGGCATCGATATGGAGAAGGGGATTACGGATGCCAATGAGCTGTTTGCGCAGGTGAAGCAGACCATGCTCCGGCATGCCGGAACGGCAATTCTTGCTGTGGACTACACGAAGTTTGAAAGGGTAGGATTCTCGAACATCTGCGGGATCGAGGACATCGATCTTGTTGTGACGGACAAAAAGCCGACACAGGAGTGGCTTTCCTATTTTAAGGAAAAGGGAGTGGAGTGCATCTATGGTGAACAAGACGAGTAAAAAGGATACGGCTGTTCTGAAAAAGACGGTGAACATATCGGCAAAGCCTGCTGCGGAGGCGAAGAGACCGGCAGCTCCCCAAAAGTCTGTGGGCGCAGAGAAATCCAGGAGGACGAATGCCGTTAAGCAGGAAAAGGAGATCTGGGAAAATGAGCCGGCGTCCCAAACCGGTGCGTCCGATTCTGTGCAGCAGCCGGTGAAGTCTGCTGTCCTGACGGGGGCGAATCCGAACGTGGAATTCTATCATATTTCGGAGGATCTGCCGGTACACCTGCTGTAATCGGCAGGGTAAGATATTTGAAAAAATCAGATCTGTTCGGTGTGTCCGGACAGATCTTTTTTGTTAGAGGTTTAATTATTCTAGGGGTGCTATGGAGAATCAGGGAATACAATACAAGGTCGTCGTAGTGGACGATGAAGAGATTGCGGTACAGGGAGTCTGCAGGCTTATTG
>CAVAJA010000071.1:0-3339 GCA_963588615.1 Lachnospiraceae bacterium
ATCCCACATAACAGAAGAAAATTGCCGTGAACAGACAGTCAATGGCATAGGATTTCAGATAATCCGCCGCAGCCGCAACAACCTCTGCATCCGAGGAGAAAATTTCTGCCATCCCTGCCCCGGCAAAGAAGGTCAGGAAGAACATGCAGACACCGATGAGAAAAGAAATCATCATTCCATAGTGCAGTGCCTTTTTCGCACGATCCATGTGCCCAGCCCCATAATTCTGTGCCACAAAGGCCGATATGGACTGCATGAATGCAGAGGATATCAGCATAATAAACGCACACACCTTTTCCGCAACGCCGACTCCTGCCGAAGCGATTACTCCCATTGAATTTACGATGGCCAGAATCATCAGAAATGAGATGCTGACCAGCAGATCCTGCAGTGCAATGGGTGCCCCAAGGCGCAGCATCCTGCCAAGGTACATTGGATGTACACGAAGACATTTCCGGTTTATCTCAAAGGGCAGCTCTTTTCTGCAGATGAGAAAAAAAGATATCACAACGCTCACCACCTGTGCGGCAACGGTGGCGATGGCAGCCCCTTTTGTTCCCATATGAAAGCCGGCGCACAAAATCAGATCTCCTGCAATATTGCAGACGCAGGCAATAGCTACCGTAACCAGCGGCGTTGTCGAATCTCCGATTCCCCGAAAGATGCATCCGATCAGATTATAGGCGACAATGACCAGCATCCCGCCGCCGCAGATTCGCACATAGGAGATCGTTTGATCGTAGGCCTCCTCTGGAGCATTCATGATCGTACACAGAAAGGGGGCCATTACCGTCAGAAGGATTGTCAGCACCACCGCCATGCCGGCAAATGCCAGAATAGCGGTTCCGACCGTCCTGCCGCCTTCCTTTTTCCGTCCGCTTCCGATCTGCTGCCCCAAAAGAATCGTTGTCCCCATCGCAAAGCTGCTGACAAGGTTTGTCAGTGTTGTCATGATCTGCGAACCTGTGGAAACAGCTGAGACATCCGCCGAAGACGCGAATTTTCCCACAATCAGCAGATCTACCGCTCCGTACATCGCCTGCAGGAACAGCGCCAGCAGAACAGGAAAGGCAAACAGGATCAACGGCTGTACAATCTTTCCTTCCGTAAATGTATTGGTTTTCTTCACGTTTTCCTCCTCTTCACACCTCGCTCCAAGAGCATAACCCCTTTCCGATTCCTGCTCATTGTCCGCATAAAATAAAGCCGGACAAGACGCAGGCATCTCAGCCTGCCATCTTGTCCGGCTCTTGCTTCTGTGTACCATGCAGTTCCAAACTGCCGTTCGAACAATTCGCCCTCCGATGACATGGGTTATCCTATGTCATTTTAAAACCAAAGTCAAGCATATCCAGTTCTTCCGCATACATACAATGCGGAATGGAATTCATGCGAACAGCCTCCCTGCATTTCTCGAAGTCCATCCAGCGAACGCTTTCCACCTCACTCTCCTGCAGATGCAGCTCTTCCTCTTTTACATCGCGATGCACAAGATAAACATAGCTGAATTCTCTGTCATGAAAAGGCCTTCCGTAAAATTCACTGTCAAAGCATCCGTGGAAAATCCCTACATATTCCAGATCCTCCGGTGCAATGCGCAATCCGAGTTCCTCTCCGATCTCGCGCACAGCGCAGGGAAGCGCCTCTTCACCGGAAGACATATGACCGGCAGAAGAAATATCATAGCACCCAGGATTGGAGTCCTTATTCCGGCTGCGCTTCTGCAGCAGAACCTCTCGTCTGCCGTCAACTTCTCTTATCACCCACATATGAACAGAGGCATGCGGATCTCCTTCTCGGTGACAGACCCCACGCTCCTGAACCATTCCTGTCTTGTGCCCTTGTTCATCCAGTACATCGAACAATTCCAGCTCTGTTCCGTTCAGTACAGCCTGCCGCAGAATCCCCGCCTCCGAATAAACCAGCTTCAATGAAAAAAACGGTTCTCCGGCCTCCAGAAGACGAAAGAAGATCTTATCTCCTGCCCAGAGCTCCAGGTCAGACTTCGAGTCGAAAATCCGTTCCTTCTTCACCCATTCCAGCTCCCCCTCCGGGCACTCTCCGATCAATTTTCCTGCAAACCCGGATGCGGTGAAAAGATTCATATATTCCGTGACCTCTTTGCAGACAAATGTGACAATTCCCCGAAACTGCAGACCTATCAGCTCATAGCCGGTTTCCTCCCGCGCCTCGCGAAGGATTCCGTCCTCAGGGCTTTCTTTCTCTTCCAGATGCCCACCGATCCCGATCCACTTGTCCTTATTGATGTCTTCCTTTTTCTTCGTTCTGTGCAGCATCAAAAAAGAATCTTCATTTTCAATGTAGCACAGCGTCGTATTTTCCAGCATCACAGCCTCTCATCATCGAAGTGCAGCCATACGCGCAACGATCTGCACAACCATATCCTCCAGAGCATGTCCTCTCTCACTCAGCGTCAGATCGGCATATTTCTCGTACAGGGGCACACGCTCCTCGTAGAGTTCCTCCAGTGTCTGGCCATCGCGCAGCGTCACTCCGCGATTTTTAGCATCATGCAGGCGTTCACTCAGCATATCATAGTCAATTTCAAGATAGATTACTCTTCCCATATTCCGCAGGTGTTCCATAGCCTTTTCGCCGTAGATGATGCTGCCCCCCGGTGCAATGACCGTATGTCTGCATTGCAGAGAAAGCGCGGTCTCTTCTTCAAATTTAAGAAAGCCGTCAATTCCCTTCTGATCCATGAGCTGGCGAAGCTTTTTCCCTGTCCTCTTCTGCATCACAAGATCAATATCGACAAAATCATAACCGAGAGCTTTTGCAAGAATGATGCCGACCGTGCTCTTTCCCGACGTAGGCATGCCGATCAGAATCAGATTATCGCCGCACTCTCTTTCCTGCATTGTATGGTTTTCCTGTTTTTCCTTCATACCCCGAACACCCGCCTTTCTCTGTATCATATTCCGTGAAATTCCCGTCCTGCTTTCAGATCCCTTTCCATCGTCTGCTGCAGCTCCGGCAAACCCGAGAACTTCTGCTCTCCTCTGCGATAGCTCAGCAGTGAGGTCGTGATAACCCGACCGTAAAGATCCCCTGTGTAATCATATAAATGCGTTTCCACTGTCACAGCACCGGAACGGGATACCGTCGGTTTGCTCCCGATATTGGTCATCCCCGGATAATCCCTTCCGTCCACATGCACAAGAGAATAATATACTCCCCGCGGCGGCAGCAGCTTATCGGACTCCGGAATCTGATTCACGGTTGGAATTCCGATGGTCCTTCCGACTGCATTTCCATGCAGAACGGTGCCCAGAATCTGATACGGAGCGCCAAGACAGCCTGCCGCCTCCTCCATCT
>CAVAJA010000072.1:0-17726 GCA_963588615.1 Lachnospiraceae bacterium
AGCATGGATATATGATTTATAACTGCATCACGTCCGGCGAATCGGGTTATTATTGCACCAACGGAAAGGCCATTCCGATCACCTGGAGCAAGTCCAGCGAAGGCGGCATGACAAAATACTACAATTCTGCCGGGGAAGAGATCACGCTGAATACAGGCAAAACCTATATCACGCTGATTCCCAGCGACACCTGGAGCTCGCTTACTTTGAGCTGATCAGGTTGTCCATACGAATAAAAAGGCAGCGACTTTTGAGGCGCTGCAGACACGAAGCCGATGAACTCATGGATCATTGTATCTGCGGCAGACCACCTGTATGGGGATCTGCTGTGAAGTGTTTTCGAGTATCAAATGCAAGATACCCTGAACAGATATGGTCATTCATGGTTTGTCGGCTTTTTGGCAGCAGGAAAAGCTGCGGAGGGAAAGATATGCAGGAAAAGGAACGATTTTCTTCCAGAGCGGGTCTGGTCTGGTATTTTCTGGAAGGCAGCAGAAAGTGGTTTGCTCTGAGCATCCTGTGCTCCTGTGCCGCTTCCCTGTTGGATATGATCAATCCCAAGCTGATCAGCTATACGGTGGATACCGTCATCGGTGGGCAGGAAACGAGCCTGACAGGTTTCCTGCGGCATGTGACGGAGCATCTCGGAGACAGCAGCGATCTGCGGCAGCATCTGTGGATAATCCCTGCTGCAGTGGTCGTTGTGGCGATACTGGCCAATGATTTTCGCTATCTGAACAAGTTGACCAATTCAGTCGGTGCAGAGGACTTTGTGAAGCGCATGCGGGATCAGCTCTTCCAACACATCGAAGAGCTTCCTTTTGCATGGTACGGTCAGAATCACACAGGGGATATCATTCAGCGCTGCACGTCGGATGTCGAGACAATCAAAAATTTTGTGTCGGATCAGCTGACGAGCCTGCTGCGCATCATCATTCTGGTGACGATGGCACTCTGCTTTATGTGGGGGATTCATCCGCACCTCACGCTGCTGTCGGCCATGTTCTTTCCGGTTATTGTACTGTACTCATTGTTCTTTCACAGGAAGATCGGGACCGCCTTCGAGCATGCGGACGAGGAGGAAGGCAGGCTTTCTGCTATTGCACAGGAGAATCTGACCGGGGTTCGTGTGGTGCGGGCATTCGGCAGGGAAATTTATGAGCGGGAGCGGTTCGAGAGACAGAACACGAGCTACACCGACATGTGGATTCATCTGATGAAGCTGCTGTCGGCCTTCTGGGGTTCCAGCGATCTGGTTTCCGGACTGCAGGTGATGACGGTGACGGTGGCAGGAGCCGTTCTGTGCGTGCAGGGACAGCTGACAGCGGGACAGTACATTGCCTTCATCTACTACAACTCGATGCTGTCCTGGCCGGTGCGTTCGCTGGGCAGGGTGATCGCTGACTTATCCAAGGCGGGAATATCGATTGACCGCTTGCGGTATATCATGAATGCGGCGCCGGAAGAGGATTCTGATTCCGCTGTGACACCGCCGATGGACCGCGACATCTGTTTTGAGCATGTGTCGTACCACTATGAGGAATCTGCTGTCGGGGTGCTGGAGGACGTGAGCTTTGCGGTGAAGGCAGGGACGACGGTCGGCATTTTGGGAGGAACCGGCTCCGGGAAGTCCACCCTGATGTATCTTTTGGATCATCTGTATGAGCTGCCGGGTGAAAATGGCAGGATTACAATCGGCGGGGTGGACATCAATAAGATAAAGCGCAGCTGGCTGCGGGAGAACATCGGGATGGTTCTGCAGGAGCCGTTTCTTTTCTCCAGAACATTGGAGGAGAATATCGCCATTACGCAGGAGAAAACAGCAGAGAATGAGCCGCACCGGCACCTGGAAGAGGTACAAAGAGCGGCGCGGATTGCGAGCCTGGATCACACGGTACAGAAGTTTTCGAAGGGATACGACACATATGTCGGCGAACGTGGGGTCACCCTTTCCGGCGGACAGAAGCAGCGTACTGCGATTGCACAGATGCTGATCCGCAGGCCGCCGATCATGGTGTTTGATGACTCTCTTTCTGCAGTAGATGCACAGACAGATGCGCGGATTCGACATGCACTGCAGGAGAATGCGGGAGGATCCACGGTTGTTCTGATCGCACACAGAATTACGACTCTGATGCATGCCGACCAGATTATTGTGCTGGATCACGGACGCGTTGCAGAAAAGGGAACGCATGAGGAGCTTCTGGAGAGAGACGGAATGTATCGCAGAATTTATGAGCTTCAGGTGCGCCAGAGTGAAATCGGTGCGTGAATTTCCGGCCGACAGGCCGCAGCAGGTATAAGTGAGAATGGATGTGAGAAAAAATCAGAATACCGCAAATACATCGCTTCCGATGTTCGGTCTGCCAAGGCTGTGGCCTTACATCAGGCCGTATCGTGGGCTTCTTTTCGTGAACATTGTGCTGGGGGCGCTGAGCTCTTTGATCGATGCATGCTTTCCTTTGTTCAACAGTTATGCACTGAATCATTTTGTGGCGGAGGGCACGCTGCAGGGAATCGTGCCTTTTACCCTGGCGTATGCGGTGGTTCTTATGATGCAGGTGGCAGATAATTTTTTCAGCACCTACCAGTGCGGGAAGGTGGAAATGTATGTGAATCGTGATCTTCGAAACCGCGCCTTCAATCATCTGCAGACTCTGTCTTTTTCGTACTTTAATCAGAATAATGTCGGCTACATTCATGCGAGGGTGATCAGCGACAGCGGCAAGATCGGGGAGCTGGTGGCATGGCGTATGATGGATATGATCTGGAATGGTTCCTACATTCTTTTTGTATTCGGTGTTATGCTGGCAGTAAATGTGCATCTGGCTCTGTATGTGCTGCTCTTTGTTCCGGCAGCGGTGCTGGTTATTTCATTGTTTCAGAAAAAGCTGACCGGCTTGAATCGCCGCATTCGCGAAATCAATTCAGCAATTACGGGTAATTTCAATGAAGGAATCACCGGTGCCAGATCCATCAAGACACTGGTGGTGGAAGAGAGAATCCGTGGGGATTTCGAGAAGGATACGGAAGAAATGCGGGGGACATCGGTGAAGGCTGCGCATTATTCTGCGCTGTTCACCTCCCTTGTTGCGATGATGGGGTCTGCTGCGCTGGCACTTGTTCTGTGGAAGGGCGGGAAGATTACCATGGACGGCGTGATTCAGATCGGAACGTTGTCCGTGTTCTTTTCCTATGCGCTGAATATGATGGATCCGATTCAGAATCTGGTTCAGACCATTGCAGCATTCATCAGCATTCAGGTGAACATTGAACGTCTGACGAAGCTTCTGGACACGGAATCGGATGTGGCAGATACCGAGGAGGTGAAGGAAAAGTACGGCGATGTCTTCCATCCGAAAAAGGAAAACTGGGAGCCTTTGTACGGAGACGTAGAGTTCCGGGATGTATCGTTCCGATACCCGGACGGCGACGAATTGGTGCTGGATCACTTCAATCTGAAGGTGCCTGTGGGAACCAATGTGGCAATTGTGGGAGAAACCGGGGCCGGAAAATCAACATTGGTGAATCTGGTGTGCCGCTTCTTTGAGCCGACTTCAGGGGCGGTTCTCATCGACGGAAAAGATGCCAGGGAACGTTCTCAGCTGTGGCTTCACAGCAGCATTGGGTATGTACTTCAGACACCGCACCTCTTTTCCGGAACGGTGCGCGATAATCTGAGGTACGGGAAACCGGACGCTTCCGATGAAGAGATTCTTGAGGCACTGCACCTTGTCCGCGCGGATTTCGTAATTGATAAAATGGAAGGCGGGTTGGACGCGGAGGTAGGAGAGGGCGGAGATCTGCTTTCAACCGGTGAGAAACAGCTGCTGTGTTTTGCCAGAGCGATTCTGGCGGATCCTAAAATCCTTGTGCTGGATGAGGCAACGGCTTCCATCGATACGCTGACGGAAAAAATGATTCAGGATGCCATTCAGACGGTAATCAAGGGGCGAACCTCCTTTGTCATTGCACACAGGCTCTCGACAGTGGTGGATGCAGATGTGATTCTGGTGGTTCAGAACGGGAAAATTGTGGAGCAGGGAACGCACCGAAGTCTGATGAAAAAGCATGGATACTATTACGAACTGTATACGAGGCAGTACGAAGAAATGGCAGCGGACATGGTATAAGGGATACAAAACGGAATTTCTCTGCAATGTACAGAATGTCCCTCAAAAACGGCTCCGAGAGCTGCTTTTGAGGGACATTTTATTTAGTGACAGATAGCGTCAAAGATGTTTCACACGAAGAGCGCGCATTGCATTCAGAACGGCGAGGATCATCACACCGACATCGGCAAAAATTGCAGCCCACATATCGGCGATGCCGAGAGCGCCGAGGAGCAGGCATCCGAATTTAATGACCAGTGCGAAAACAATATTCTGGTATACGATGCCGATGCATTTTCGGGAAATGCGGATGGCCTTGGAGATTTTAAGCGGGTCATCATCCATCAGAACCACATCTGCGGCTTCAATGGCCGCATCGGATCCCATGGCGCCCATGGCAATGCCGATGTCAGCCCTTGTCAGAACAGGTGCATCATTGATGCCGTCACCGACAAAGGCCAGCTTGTCCTTTCCCTTTTCCTGCTGCAGCAGTGCTTCTACTTCAGATACCTTATCTGCAGGCAGCAGCTCGCTGCGAACCTCCTGAATGCCCAGCTCGGCGGCAACCTTTTCTGCCACAGACGTTGTGTCACCTGTCAGCATGACGGTTCGGGAGACACCGGCCTTCTGCAGGCGCCGCATAGCCTCTGCCGCATGAGGCTTTACAACATCCGAAATCACAATACGCCCTGCGTAGGTGCCGTCTACGGCAATGTGAATGATGGTTCCTGCATCTGTGCAGTCTTTGCAGGAAATTCCGAACTGCTCCATCAGGCGATGGTTGCCGGCCAGTACCGGGTGTCCGTCCACCAGGGCGCGGATTCCCTTGCCGCTGATTTCTTCGATGTCCGTGACTTTGCTGCGATCCGGCTCTTTCCCGTATGCCCGCTGCAGACTTTTGCTGATGGGATGAGAAGAGGCACATTCCGCATGGGCGGCGTAGTACAGGAGCTGTTCGTTAGGCATGCTGCTGTGGTGGATGCCGGTCACCTCGAACACGCCCTGTGTCAGAGTACCTGTCTTATCAAAAACAACACAGGTCACCTGGGAGAGCAGTTCCAGATAATTGGAGCCCTTGATGAGGATGCCCTCCTTGCTGGCACCGCCAAGGCCCGCGAAAAAGCTCAGAGGAATGGATACGACCAGAGCACAGGGGCAGGAGATGACCAAGAATGTGAGTGCACGGTAGATCCAGATGCTCCATTGACCGGACAGGCTCAAAAAGAGCATTCGAAAAAGAGGCGGCAGAATGGCCAGCGCCAGTGCACTGCAGCAGACGGCCGGCGTGTAGATTCTTGCAAAACGCGAGATGAAGGCCTCTGATCTGGATTTATGAGAACTGGAATCCTCCACCAGCTCCAATATCCTGGAAACCGTGGATTCGCCGAATTCCTTTGTGGTCTGAATGCGCAGAACACCGGTCATGTTGATGCAGCCGCTGATGATTTCATCTCCGGCACAGACATCCCGGGGGAGACTCTCGCCGGTGAGAGCACTGGTATTGAGTGTAGAATGTCCCTCCAGCACGATTCCGTCGATGGGAACCTTTTCTCCGGGCTGGACAACAATTGCGGTGCCGATGGAAACTTCATCCGGATCTACCTGTGTAAGCTCTCCGTTTTTCTCAATGTTGGCATAGTCCGGGCGGATGTCCATGAGAGCACTGATGTTCCTGCGGCTCTTTCCCACTGCATAGCTCTGGAACAGCTCACCGATCTGGTAGAACAGCATGACGGCAATGGCTTCATTGTAATCACCGCTTTTCTCATAGATGGCGAGAGCAAAGGCTCCGACGGTGGCAATGGCCATCAAAAAGTTCTCATCGAAGACCCGCCGGTTCCGAATCCCCTTCAGGGCCTTCTGCAGAATGTCATAGCCGATGACAAGATATGTAACAAGATACAGGGACAGGCGCGGAATTCCGGGGAGAGGCAGAAGATTGCAGAAAATGAGCAGTACGACGGCCAGAAGAATTCTCCTGAGCATTTTCTTTTGTTTTTTATTCATAACGATACACTCCGTTTTGCAGTGGCTGTGCGGATAAAAATACGATTAAACATTCATTTAATTGTATGAGTCAAAAAAGCGCCCCGTCCGCTGACGCATCCGGGACGCTTTGGGCAACGTTTCCTCAAAGCTCAATTTCGCAGTCCGGCTCAACCTTCTTGCAGGCCTTCAGGACATCCTGCATGACGGACTTGGCCTCTGCACCTTCCGAAAACTCGACAATCATTTTCTGGGTCATGAAGTTTACGGTAGCGTCTGCAACGCCGGAAACCTTCTTGGTGGTCTCTTCCATCAGGTTTGCGCAGTTGGCACAGTCCACTTCGATCTTATAAGTTTTCTTCATGGAAAATCCTCCGTTGTGGAATAAGGGTAAGTTCAATTATTGAATCATTAAGCATCTGTTTAATTGTCGTGTCTGCAGTATAGTGCCGCTGCAGGCATCTGTCAATATGGTATATCTGTTTAGCACCTGGTGATTTCAACATGAGTCGGGCGCGCCGCGGACGAATTCATGATTGAAATTGACAGGTGGGCAAGAAGCGAAGCTCCTCTGCCCAGCCACATCGAGGTTTTCCGTAGGAAAATCGAGATACGGATGCGAAACAGGGATATGAAATATCGGGAGTGAGTCAGCAAAAACAGGTGGGTGTTTTATCATGATTGTCTTATACTGTGAAAAGCTGGATCAGATTTTTGATTTCGGCATGTTCAAATAATATGAAACAGGCGAATTGCTGCCACAGAAGCGATGGGGAAAAAGATGGAGAGTCAGAAAATATTGGACAAACTGCTGCTGTCATACGGGGTTTATTACAATGTAAAAACAGACGATGTGGAGCCTCCTTTTGCAGCGGAGGCTGAATTTCACTCACATGATGAGCGTTTCTTTTTGATACGAAAAGCGGTCATCGATGAGGTGGAAAATAATGAGTTCGTCTATTTTGCTGTGAATCCGAGACTGACGCTGGATTCCTTCTATGATCTGGATGAGAAGGCCTGGAAAAGAGGAATGAGCAAGGTGAAGCCGTCGGAGCATCATCAGTCCACCGATGTATCCCTGATTCTTCTGGCGGATACCATAGATGCAGAGGTTTTTCAAGCGATTAAGAAATCGAGTCATACCGTAAGCTACCGGCACGGACTGCATGGATACAGCAACTATCATCTGATTGCACTGGAAGTGTCCTCGGGGCGAATGGTCCACAATCGACTGGGGTACACCTTGAAGAAAAATCTGAAGAATGTATGGCAGCAGAATCTGTAACGACTGCAGCTGCAGGAACGTATAGAAGTTTTGAAGGCGAGCAGACAGCAGAATGCTGCCGTTCGGAAATGAAAATGAGGAAAGGAGATACAATTATGACAGGATTACTGATCGTAGGAAGCGCTATTGTGCTGCTCGTCCTGGGCTACATATTTTATGGCTCATGGCTTGAAAAACAGTGGGGAGTGGATCCGTCTCGAAAAACTCCTGCGGTGGAAAAGGAGGATGGTGTGGACTACGTCCCGGCAAAACCGGTGGTACTGATGGGGCACCATTTTTCATCCATTGCGGGCGCAGGGCCGGTGAACGGACCGGTTCAGGCATCGATTTTTGGATGGGTGCCGGTATTTCTGTGGTGCATCATCGGCGGAATTTTTATGGGTGGAGTTCAGGATTTCAGCGCTCTTTTTGCATCCATCCGGCATGACGGAAAGTCATTGGGAGAACTGATTGATGAATCTCTGGGAAGAAGGCTGAAAAAGATATTCATTATTTTCACGCTCTTATTGCTTCTCTTGGTGATTGCGTCCTTCGTAAATATCGTGGCGGGAACCTTCTGCACGGCGGCAGATGCGGCCGGAAGGGTTGCGGCGGGGATTGTATCGTCACCGAACAACAACCAGGCAACGACCATGATTTCGATGCTGTTCATTGTTATGGCAGTCGTTTATGGTCTGGCAACGAATCGATACGGCGTGAAAACCATTCCTGCAACGATAGCAGGAATTATCGGAATCGCAGCGATCATTGCTCTTGGGCTTCATTTCGGGATCAGCCTGAGCCGCACGCAGTGCATTGTTGTGATCGGAGTTTATATTGCTGCGGCCTCACTGGTTCCTGTGTGGATTCTGCTGCAGCCGCGGGATTATCTGTCCAGCTTTCTTTTGTACGGCATGATCATCCTGGCGCTGGTGGGAATTGCAGTATCGGCATTTACAGGCAGTGTCACCTTTGACATGCCGGCATTTACCAGTTTCGAGCCGGTGGAGGGACAGTATCTGTTTCCCATCCTGTTCATCACGATTGCCTGCGGAGCCTGCTCGGGCTTTCATAGCCTTGTTTCCTCCGGAACCTCCTCGAAGCAGCTCAACAATGAAAAGAATGCGAGACCGATCAGCTACGGCTCCATGCTGATTGAATCGGCATTTGCCATCATTGCGCTGGTCGCTCTGGGCGGCGTGTATTCCAGATACGTTGCAGGCGAGTTCGGATCTCCGGCAGCGGCATTTGCGGCGGGGACGGCATTGATGTTCGGACCGGAAAACTCGACCATTTATAACATCGTGTCTGCGCTGCTGACACTGTCCGTATCCGTATTCGCACTGACCTCGCTTGACACGGGAACCAGACTCAGCCGGTTTATGTTTACGGAACTGTTCTTAAAGGAGGGAGAATCGACATATAAGGATGCAAAGGGAATCCGCAGAGTTCTGGCACATCCGCTTTTTGGAACAACCTTTATGGTGGTTGTGGGCTGTATCCTGGGAGGCCTGTCCCTTTCGCAGGTGTGGGGAATGCTTGGAGAGGCAAACCAGCTGCTGTCCGGAATTGCATTCATGACGGTTGCGGTCTGGCTGGGAAAGATCGGAAAGAACAATAAAATGCTGTTTTTCCCGATGATCTTCATGCTGGCGGCCTCACTGGCCAGCCTTGTACTGACCATGGTGAACAAGTCAAAACCGATTGCCGCAGGAACGGCGGTGTGGGGAGATTGGTTCCAGCTGATCTTTGCTCTTGTCACGAGTATTCTGGCAATCATTCTCATAGTGGAGGGTGTCAAGGTCTTCCGAAAGCAGGCAGGGGGAAAACAGGCTGCCCGCAGCTAAAGATCTGTTTCATCGTCGAAAATGGAGTATAATGACAGGCAGCGGTTCGGAACCGGGCAGATTTGGGGCTCTGAACCGCTGCAATGCAGGAAAGACATCAGATGCAGAGGTTTGATATGGAGCAATATGTTCTTCCCCATGCTCACGCAGAGACGGTGAACATCCCTAAAATTCGTGAGGAAGCAACCAGAATAGAAGATTTTCAGGCGATTGCGGAGGTATTCCGGCAATTGGGAGATCCCAATCGAGTGCGGATCTTCTGGATTTTGTGTCACTGCGAGGAGTGTGTGGTGAATCTGGCATCTATGCTGGATATGTCAAGCCCTGCAGTATCGCATCATTTGAGGCCGCTGCGCAACAGCGGTCTTGTGGTGAGTCACCGGGAAGGTAAGGAGGTTTACTATCGGGCAGCGAATACAGAGCAGGCGAGGATGCTGCATCGGATGATTGAGCAGGTGATGCAGATTACCTGTCCGTCCTGATGGGGTTCCTGCTGCAGAGGCAGCGGTTGTGTGTGTGCGAGAGATCGGCAGAATGCTCTGCTGACCTCTCTTTTTGTGTGTGTCTGGATTTTATCGGTGATTCATGCCACAATGAACAGATGTAACTTGACAGCAAGGCGGAAACATCAAGGAGAAATTATGCACATACCCGACAATTATCTTAGTCCACAGACCTGTGCCGTTATGACAGTCGTTATGATTCCTGCATGGTGCATTTCCATCCGGAAGGTACGCAGCGGAATTTATGGCGGTGAAGAGTCGATGAATAATGCTGCCTGCTGCGATGGATCGGGGATCGCAGCAGGCAGACGGCTATCCATGCTGGGAGTTGCGGCAGCCTTTTCTTTTCTGGGAATGATGTTCAATATTCCTCTTCCGGGAGGAACAACGGGACATGCCGTCGGAGGAACGCTGCTGGCGCTCCTGGTGGGACCCTTTGGTGCCTGCATCAGTATTTCAGTGGCGCTCCTGCTGCAGGCACTCCTGTTCGGAGACGGGGGAATTCTTGCTTTTGGCGCGAATTGTTTCAACATGGCGTTGGTGATGCCGTTTGTCGGATACGGCGTCTGCCGGCTTCTTGCCGGAAAGAAGGAGAGCGGGTCGGGAAGGAAGATTGCAGCAGCCGGGATCGGATCCTACGTCGGGATCAATGCAGCTGCGCTGTGTGCTGCAATCGAATTCGGAATCCAGCCGATGCTGTTCCGGGATGCATCAGGAGCAGCAATGTATTGTCCGTATCCCTTGTCGATATCCATACCGGCCATGATGGCGGGGCATCTCACCGTTTTTGGCCTTGCGGAGGTGGTTTATACAACTGCAGTCTATTGGTTTCTTGTAAGGACTGCGCCGGATGCTCTGTGGAAATCTGCGGAGGCTGGAGCCTGCGGCGGGATTCCACAAAAGAGGTGGAACAAAGGCAAGGGGCGATCGGCATGGGGACTGCTGGCGATACTCATCCTTCTGACGCCTCTGGGCTTACTGGCGGAAGGGACTGCCTGGGGAGAATGGGGAGCCGATGAAATTGCGGAAGGGGCGGGGTATCTGCCTTCCGGTATGACCACCGGCTTCTCGTTTGAGGCTCTGCTGCCGGATTATTCTTTTGGAAACGCACCCGAGGCTGTAGGATATCTCCTTTCGGCTGTTCTGGGGGCGGCAGTCCTGGTGATCGTCTTCAAGCTGCTGGCTGCATTTGCAGTCCCCAAAAGAAGAGGGGGGAAGCGCAGTTGAACTTGTCATTGATGCGATTGCTGGCACGGCTGCTTTCTTCCGATCATTTGTCCGGCAGGCGCGCAGAACAGACGCAGGATGCGGGATACCTTCTGGGAGGGGCGCTGCTGACGATCCTTTTGTGTGCACTTTCCCGCAATGGAGTTTTTACATTTTCTGTCGTGGCGGCGGAGCTGCTGATCCTTGCGTTTATGGATGCCAATGAAATCCGAAGAGTTTTCGGAACCGTGCTGCCTGCATCGGGAGCAGCCGTGATTTTCATGCTGCCTGCGGTCTTCATGGGAAGCTTCGGCTCCTTTGGCACGGTAGTACTGAAGGTTTTTGAATCGGTTCTGATCTTGTCCATTTTGCGGGAACGGATTTCCTGGAAGGAACTGACGGCCTCGCTGGGAAGATGGCACGTGCCGGATGTTGTGATTCTGACGCTGGATATGACGATTCGCTTTCTGACTCTCCTGGGAAGGTACTCGAATCTCATTCTGGAGGCGGTTGGCCTTCGAAAGGTAGGAGAGGATCATTGGAGAAGTTCCGGACTGAGCGGGATTCTTGGGAATACTTTTTTAAAATCAAGACAGCTGGCAGGAGAAACCGGAGAGGCAATGGCGTGCCGGTGCTGGGATGGAGATTTCCGAAAAAATGCCGGCGTCAGCAGGCGGAGTGTGCGAATTGCAGCCGCGGCATACAGTACATATACGGGCATAGTTCTGTGGTTTATAATCACACAGAGCTGGATGTGAGGGCAGAAGAAATCATGATGGCAGGGTGAAATGATACGACTGGAGAAGGTTTCCTATTATTACGACGGCAGCACTGAAAAGGCACTGGATCAGATTGATCTGAAGATTGAATCCGGGAAGTGTACCTGCATTACGGGACCGAACGGGTGCGGAAAATCCACACTGTTCCGGATCCTGCTGGGGCTTGATGTGCCGACGGAGGGGAGATATTTTCTGGACGACGAAGAGATTACGGCAAAGAAGCTTCGAAGCAGAAAATTTGCAAAGCAGTTTCATCAGAAGGTCGGGTTCGTTTTCCAGAACAGTGAAGTGCAGCTGTTTAATGCCAGCGTGGAGGAAGAGATCGCTTTTGGACTGCGGCAGCTGGGATTACAGGAGAAGGTTGTCCTGGAAAAAACAGAAGAATATCTTGAACGCTTCGGCCTTACAAAAATACGGAAAAGAGCTCCGTTCGGAATCAGCGGAGGGGAGAAGAAGCGAACCGCACTTGCGGCAGTGTTCGCCATGGAGCCGGAAGTTCTGGTCATTGATGAACCCATCAGCGGATTGGATGAGGAGGCACAGGGGTGGGTGACACACTTCCTTCGGGAGAGCAGCTCGGCGGAGCGCACGATTGTCATAGGAACACACGATAAGCGTCTGGTGATGGGAATGGCGGATGTGGAAGTGCGGATGAATCGATTTCATCAGGTAGAAAGCATTCGGCGGCATGGGGTAGAATAAGAAAGGTTATATTTTCATAAAGAGTCATGAGAAAGGAGGCTGCATGAGAAAAATTGACAGGCTGAGGCTCTATGCACAGCAGAAAGAACAGATGGTACGGGAGAGTGATGCCATACCGGACGAGCTGTTCAAGGAGCATAACGTCAACCGCGGATTGCGTGACATCAATGGAAAGGGAGTTGTCACGGGACTGACCGGTATTTCTGAAGTAACCTCGATGAAGGTCATTGATGGAAAAAGAGTCCCCTGCGAGGGAGAACTGTGGTATCGCGGATACCGCATCGAAGATCTGGTGCAGTATTATTCAGAACATGGCTTTGGCTATGAGAATCTGGCGTATCTGCTGCTGTTCGGCAAACGTCCGGATGAAGAGGAGGAGAAGACCTTCATTGAAAATCTTGCAATGTCCCGGAGTCTTCCTTCCAACTTTACCAGAGATGTCATCATGAAGGCTCCCACAAAGGACATCATGAATTCCATGACGAGAAGTATCCTGACATTGGCGTCTTATGATGCGGAGTCCCAGAACATTTCGGTGGATAATGTCATTCGTCAGTCCATGATGCTGATTGCAGTCTTTCCCATGCTGGCAATCTATGCCTATCATGCATACAATTATGACCAGCTGCAGAGCAGCATGTATATCCATCGGCCGAAGCCTGGAATTTCCACGGCGGAGAATATTCTGCGTATGCTCCGGCCGGATAAAAAATACACCAGGACGGAGGTGAAGGTTCTGGATGCAGCTCTGATGCTGCATATGGAGCACGGAGGCGGCAACAATTCCACGTTTACGACCAGAGTGGTGACGTCCTCAGGATCGGACACCTATGCAGCGATTGCAGCTGCCATGTCCTCCCTGAAGGGTCCCCGTCACGGCGGGGCCAACTTAAAGGTCATGGAGATGATGGAGGACATTAAGAATAACGTAGTCGACTGGAAGGATGACGATGCCGTCTGCAGCTACTTGACCAAACTGGTCGATGGAGAGGCCTTTGACAGGAAGGGCCTGATCTATGGAATGGGTCACGCGGTATATTCGATCTCAGACCCAAGGGAGAGGATTTTCAAGCGCTTTGTTACAACCCTGGCCGAAGAGAAGAATAAAATGAAGGAGCTGGAACTGTATAATCAGGTTGAGAAGCTGGCTCCCAGGGTTATTGCGGAGAAAAGGCATATTTACAAGGGCGTCAGTCCGAACGTGGATTTTTACAGCGGGTTTGTCTACAGTATGCTGGGAATTCCGAAGGAGCTGTTCACACCGCTGTTCGCAATCGCCAGAATTTCAGGGTGGAGTGCACACAGACTGGAAGAGATTGTGGAAAACGGCAGGATTATGCGGCCTGCCTACATTTCTGTTATGAATGAGATTGGAGAGAGTGAGGGAGAATAAATAGATCAGAAAAGATAAAAGGCGAGGGAGGGAGACATGCAGGAAGATTATATTGCGGCCAGAAGACTTGGAATGAAGGAAATGCGGCAGGCACTCTTTGAACAGCGTTCTCCGTATCCGAAGGTGCTGGATGATATCATAAAGGGGGAGGGAAAGCTCTCCGAGATCAGTGTCGGATTGATCGAGATTCCGCTTCACATGATCGACGGGACCAAAACAGAAGGCAGGACATCGGCTTTTGCTGCTAATTTTATGCCGATTCTGCAGCCTGACACGGAGTTTTCCAGAAAATGGTCGGACCTGTATGATTCTCAGCTGGAGGAAGGAATTCGTGATCCCATCAAGGTTTACGAATACATGACCAGATTCTACGTGGAAGAGGGCAATAAGCGGGTTTCTGTCAGCTCTTACGTGGGGGCAACCGCCATCCATGCTAATGTTATCCGCATGATGCCCAAAAAGGCAGATACCAAGGAGTACCGGGTTTACCGGGAGTTTCTGGAGTATTTTAATGTCTGCAGAATGTATGATGTGATTTTCACGGAGGAAGGGAGCTATCGCAAATTCGCGGCTCTTCTTGGTCAGACCATGGATAAAACCTGGCCGAAGGAGGTGCTGGAGGAGATCAAGGCATCGTACGCCGTCTTTGAACAGTGCTACCATAATAAAGGGGGAAGCAGGCACAAGGTGATCCTGCCGTGCGGAGACGCCTTCCTGGTGTACTTGAATTTTTATTCCATTCAAAGCCTGACAGTTGAACCGAGGACTGTTCTGGAGAATCGCATCGGGAGGCTCTGGAAGGAATTCCTGGTAGATGCCAATGAGGAAGGAATTGCCCTGGTGGAGAACCCGGAAGAACTGGAAAACGGCAAGACGGGACTCGGCACGGCACTGATTCAGATGCTGACGCCGAAGGAACATTACAGTCAGGATAATCCGCTGCATATGGCGTTCGTTTATCCTAAAAGCAGTGCGGATTCCGGGTGGATCTACGGACATGAGCTGGGACGCAACTCTCTGGAGACTCATTTTAACGGTCTGGTGAAGACGCGCAAATATGAAAATTGCTCCACCAATGAAGAAGTGCGTGCTGCAATCGATGACGCAATTGAGAACCATGCGGAGATGATCCTGACAATTTCTCCGACACAGATGGATGAGACGCTGCGGTCTGCCATTCACTTTCCGCAGGTCAAATTCCTGAACTGCTCCGTCAATCTCTCCCACAATGCGGTTCGGACGTACTATGGAAGGATGCATGAAGCGAAGTTTATTATGGGAGCCATAGCGGCCAGCGTAGCCAGCAACCACAAGATCGGCTATGTAGCGGATTATCCGATCTACGGAATAGTGGCCGGTATCAATGCCTTTGCAATTGGAGCTGCCATCATCGATCCCAAGGCCAAGATCCACCTGAAATGGTCCACGGATAAGGAGACGGACTGGAGAAAAGATTTTGAGGAGGAAGGCGTATATGTTATTTCCGGACCGGATCTGATTCGGCCCAGACAGGCATCAAGGGAGTACGGAATTTACCAGAGAGATATGGACGGAACGGTCACCAATCTGGCGGCCCCTGTTTGGAACTGGGGGACATTCTATGAGCTTATTGCGCAGAATGTACTGGACGGGAACTGGAACAGTGCGGTTCAGGATACAGAGGACAGAGCCATCAATTACTGGTGGGGGATGTCTGCAGGGGTGATCGATGTCATTCTCTCGGAAAAGCTGCCGTACTATTCCAAAAAGCTGGTCAATATGTTCCGGGAAGGGATTGTGTCCGGGAGAATTCGCCCCTTTATGGGAGAGCTGCATTCTCAGGACGGAATGATCAGGGACGCCCGCTCGGGGGGATTATCCAGCAGGGAAATTATTACGATGAGCTGGCTCAACGATAATGTGATAGGAAGCCTTCCGGCGATGGAGAAGCTGAATGAAGAGGCAGGAGCAGCCGTGAATGTCAGCGGCGTCAGCGGGGTGGCGGATAAGGATGAGACGGAGCGCTTCAGTTTTGCTGCAGCAGGTCATGAGGGAAGCGAGGAACAGACGCTATGAAAATCATGGTGATCGCAGACGAAGAGGTAAAGAGTCTGTGGGATTATTATGATCCGCAGCGGACAAAGGACGTGGAGCTTATCATTTCCTGCGGGGATTTGAAGCCGCAGTATCTGGAATTTCTGGAAAGCATGGTGAATTGTCCGCTTTTGTATGTGAGAGGCAATCACGATACTAAATATGATAACATGCCGCCTCTGGGGTGCATCGGCATTGACGATCGCGTGTTTGACTACAACGGCCTTCGCATCGCCGGTTTGGGGGGCAGTATGCGGTATCATGCCGGAAAGGATATGTACACGGAAAGCGAGATGAGAAAGCGGATTTCCAGGCTGAATCGTCAGGTACTGCTGATGAATGGTGTGGACATTCTGGTGACGCACGCGCCGGCAAAGGGGTACGGTGATATGGAAGATGTTCCGCATCACGGCTTTGAATGCTTCAATGAGTTTATGGACAGATGGAAGCCCAAATATATGTTTCACGGACATGTGCATAAGTCATACGACTATCAGTTCCACCGGGAACGGGAGCACAGAAGCGGGACAAAGATCATTAACGCCTACGAGTACACAATGCTGGACATCGGAGACGATGAGCATCCGGCACAGGGACGCACGGGATCAGCACTGTATGATCTGTATATGAGCATTAAAGCACTTCGATGAGAAGGAAAGAGGAGTATCTATTATTATGGAAATGCAGATGGAGTTCAAACGCAAATTGCCGATTCCTCAGGAAATTAAGAGGGAGTTCCCTCTTTCCCGAGAAATTCAGAGGGTGAAGGAAGAAAGAGACAAGACGATAGGGGATATCTTTTGCGGTCGGGATGACAGATTCCTGCTGCTGATCGGTCCCTGCTCCGCCGACAGAGAGGACGCGGTTCTGGATTATATGACCCGTTTGGCCAGAGTACAGGAGAAGGTGAAGGATAAGATTTTCATTATTCCGAGGGTATATACCAACAAGCCGAGAACGAAGGGGGTTGGCTATAAGGGGATGCTGCACCAGCCGGATCCGGAAAAAGGTGAGGATATGCTGGCCGGCATCATTGCCATTCGTCAGATGCACACGCATGTGGTGGAGGAGACAGGGTTTACCTGCGCGGAGGAGATGCTCTATCCGGAAAATCACAGATATCTGTCAGATCTTTTGGCATATGTGGCGGTCGGAGCCAGATCCGTGGAAGATCAGCAGCATCGCATGGTTGCCAGCGGCGTCGGGATTCCTGTCGGCATGAAGAATCCGACCGGCGGCGATATTTCTGTCATGATGAATTCAATTACAGCTGCGCAGAGCAGTCAGACCTTCCTCTACCGCGGCTGGGAGGTTGTGACGACCGGAAATCCCATGGCACATGCGATCCTGAGAGGTTATGTGGATAAATATGGGCGCAGCCATCCGAATTATCACTACGAGGATCTGATTAATCTTAAGGCGGAGTATGAAAAGTCCGGTCTGCAGAATCCGGCTGTTGTGGTGGACTGCAACCACAACAATTCCGGAAAGAATTATCTGGAACAGATTCGAATTGCAAGGGATGTGCTGCACTCGATGCGCTCCTGTGAGGACATTCACCACCTGGTAAAAGGCCTGATGATTGAGAGCTATCTGGAGGATGGCACGCAGAAGATCGGCGAGGGAATTTACGGGAAGTCGATCACGGATCCCTGCCTTGGATGGGAAAAATCAGAAAAGCTCATCTATGAGCTTGCGGAGGAGCTGTAGCAGCAATTCGGAGAGGAATGGCGCAGAGACGGCAAAGACATCTGCAAGTCGGACAGTTTCCGCAGAATCCGCAGGCCGCGCAGAAGATGCGGCACGGGATGAAGAACAACGTTGGACAGCATATTAAGCTAGAGGCACTACATGACAGATG
>CAVAJA010000073.1:0-5843 GCA_963588615.1 Lachnospiraceae bacterium
GAGCATATCAGGAGGAGCATCCCGGAGTGCAGCTGATCCGCATGGGAATCGGTGATGTGACGCAGCCCCTTCCGCCGGCTGTTCTGGAGGCCCTGCACAAGGCAGTGGATGAACAGGGGGACGCAGCTACGTTCCGCGGATACGCACCGGATCTGGGTTATGATTTCCTTCGGAAGGCCATTGCTGAGAATGATTACAGGGCGAGGGGCTGTGATATTGCAGATGACGAAATTTTCGTTTCGGACGGTGCCAAGTCGGATTCTGCCAATATTCAGGAGGTATTCGAGAAGAGCAATGTCATTGCAGTCTGCGATCCGGTATATCCGGTATATGTGGACAGCAATGTCATGGCGGGACGCACCGGTGAGTACGATGCAGCAACCGGCTGCTGGAGCAATGTGATTTATATGCCCTGCACGGAGGAGAACGGGTTTGCGCCGGATCTTCCCGGAGAGGGATTGACCGGGGCAGTTTCAGGAGATCGCAGACCGGATCTCATCTATATCTGCTCCCCTAATAATCCCACGGGAGCTGCACTGAACAAAGAACAGCTGCAGAAATGGGTGGATTATGCAAATTCGAACGGGGCTGTGATCATATTTGATTCTGCCTATGAGGCGTATATTACCGAGGACAACATCCCGCACACCATCTATGAGTGTGAGGGTGCCAGAACCTGTGCCATTGAGCTGCGGTCGTTCTCCAAGAATGCTGGGTTTACCGGTCTTCGCCTGGGTGCAACCGTGATTCCGAAGGACCTGAAGGATCACAACGGAACTGCGATTCACAGCCTGTGGGCAAGACGCCACGGAACCAAATACAACGGTGCACCGTACATCGTCCAGAGAGCCGGCGAGGCGGTTTATTCTGAGGCCGGCAAGGCACAGGTCAAAGAGATGGTCGGCCGTTACATGACCAACGCAAAATTCATCAAGGAGAGTCTGCAGTCCATGGGCTACACGGCATACGGCGGCGTGAACTCACCTTATGTGTGGCTGAAGACCAGGGATGATATGACCAGCTGGGAGTTCTTTGATTTCCTTCTGGATAAGGCAAATGTTATCGGAACACCGGGCTCGGGCTTCGGTCCCTCCGGAGAGCATTTTTTCCGCCTGACCAGCTTTGGCACGGTGGAGAATTCGAAGCTTGCAATGGAGCGAATCAGAGCGCTGGGATGATGAGGCGCAGGAGCTTCAGAACATTTTAAGGCTTGGAATTCAGATGAATGCTGTAATATCGGCTCGTTCACACGGGAATTGCAGAGATTGGATCGATAGGGTTGAGAGCTTGCCGAGCAGGCAGGACAGTTTAGAATTTAAGGAGAATACGACATGGCATTGTTGCAGGAATGGCGCGCAAAGGCATACAACGAGAAGGCAAATAAGGGGGATCTGCAGAGACTGTGGACCAGCTATTTTGCAAAGGAGAAGGACATCTATGCAGAGCTTCTGAAGAATCCCGATGAAGAGGTAAAGGGAACGGTCAAGGAGCTGGCAGAGAAGTACGGCATTTCTCTGGAATACATGGTAGGTTTTCTGGATGGAATCAATGATTCGCTGAAGGAGGCGAACCCCATTGACACCATGGAGGAGGACACCGTGGTAAGCCTTGCATTCGACAAGGAGAAGCTCTACAAGAACATGGTGGCTGCTGAGGCAGATTGGCTGTACAAGCTCCCCGAATGGAATGCAATCTACACAGAGGAGGAGCAGAAGACACTCTATCTGGAACAGAAAAAGTCCGGCACCGTAGTGAAGGAGAATAAGGTATATCCCAATGATCCCTGCCCCTGCGGCTCCGGCAAAAAATATAAAAAGTGCCACGGTAGAAATCAGTAAGCGGCTGCCTTTGCAGATTTGTCCAGACTCCTTCCCGGAAAACGGGAGGGAGTTTTTGGAATTAAGCCATGCAAAGGGAAATAAAAAACAAAACACCTATTGATTTTGGAACGGACGTCCATTATAATAGCAGATGCGTCTGTTGAGAGAACGCTGACAGATGTTAATATGATTCGGGGTGTAGCGCAGTTGGTAGCGCGCCACGTTAGGGACGTGGAGGCCGCAAGTTCGAACCTTGTCACTCCGACTAAAGAGAAAACCTTGGAATTTCAACAAACGTTGATTTTCCAAGGTTTTTTGCTGCTCTGATATCGTGGACAATTGGCTGTATTACGGATGGAGACAGCAAAGAATACTCGGAGTATTGGAGGAAACAAGGAAGATCTGGAATACATGCGCAATGGATCCAAACACATCGATGCTGATGATGCTGGAAGCCGAGACAGGAATTGAGATCCGAGCCAGAGGAGTAGAGAAGAGTTATCACGAGCTCGATTTTCTGAATGGTACGCCGGCGGATGCACACCCGATGGAGCTGGCAGAATTCGTTTATATGCGTAAAAGACAGATCCCGTGGGTCAATCCGCAAATCACGGCGGCGCTGTTGTTGGCGCTGCACAGAAAATATGGATGGAGCGGCGAACGGGACAAGAGGCTGTTAGGCTACAAGGACGGGATCGAAGAACAATACAAGTGGAAAGCAAACAGGCTTGTAAAGGCATGCAATGAAATGACCGGAATCAATATCGTCCAGGAAGTGAACCGGCGCGAGTAAATGCGCTGCGAAAAACGCAGCAGAATACGCCTAAAAGTGCTGCAAAAATGCAGCAGGACACGCCATAGATACAGCAATGAATGCTGACTGTGGCAGCAGGAGAACGAAGTGGAGGACATGAAAGATGAGAATGTATAGCGACCCAACAGGTGAACAAGCAGTAGGCAACGCAATGAAAGTCCCGGATGATGTGAGACAGGTGGTCAATATGATGAGAGCGATAGCAGGGGTAGCAGGCTTCGAGGTAATTGGTCACATACAGCTAAAGGACCGTACAACCGGGAGAGAGTGGAAGTAATGCATCACAGAACTCTAAGCGAGAATAGCCCGTACTATGTGCCGACAGAGGAATTCTTGACCGTTCTGCATTTTGCGCGCCAGTATCCGAACTGGGTGGCAGAGCTCAAAACATTACCGGATACAAGCAAAGCCATCACCTACGATACAGACAAGGTACAGACATCTGGGGATTACGATTCTAACGCAGAAACCGCCATGCGGCGTTACACAATCGAAAGGAAAAAGCAGTTGATCGATGAGATGGTTGCGTTGGTTGCTCCGGAGATAAAGGAATTCCTCTTGCTTGGTGTAGCATACGGTTTCCCATTCTGGAAACTGAAGGAAAGAGGAATGCCGTGTGAAAAGGATATGTATTACAACAGGCGGCAAAGATTCTACTATGAGTTGAGCAAGAGGATGTAGAAATACAGCATATATGTATTGACACCAATACATATATGCTGTATTATATTACTTGTAGCGAGGAGTTAAGCAGGAAAGGGGATAGAGCATGGAGAATGATGAAATGACAACATTGGAATTCAAAACAATCATGGAAATGGTCATCTCGATGGTGGAGAGCAGTAAAGACAAAGAAGAGGCTCTTGAAAAACTCAAGAACCTCTCGATCATCAAAGAAAAATAAAGCGATGGGCAAGGGCTCCGCTCCAAACTTCCTGCAGGGAGCCCTCGCTTTTATTCGATTATAGCAGGAAGGGAAAGGAGGTCAATAGATGGCATATACGGAAGCACGTAACAGAGCGACACAGAAATATGTAAAAGCCAACTATGAACGAATCGCTTTAACATGTAAGAAAGGGAAAAAGGAGCAATATAAGAAACAAGCAGAGCGTGCAGGAAAATCCTTGAACAGCTATATCATTGATCTTCTGGAAGCTGATGCGGAAAAAACTGAAATGACCGCACTCAGGGGACAAGAAACCGTGTTATTATGATACCGTGAAGAGAGTGAGGAGAGATCCTCACTCTTTTTGCGTGCGTTTTCATAGACCTCCTTCTCAAATAGGCACCGGCTTTGCCGGTGCTATTCTAATGCAATGAAGAACGTAAGATATGCAAATGGAAACCTAAGGCGGAAGCATCGCGCAAGAATCAAGGCAATGGGATGTGAGTGCGGGATATGCAGGGGGAGGCTCGGACCAATCCACTACGATGAGCCATCAGATTCGCAGCATCCGCTATCATTCGTGGTTGATGAAATCAAACCGGTATCCCGATGGAGAGAGTTCGGCTATCCGTCAGCTCGTGCCGCCGCAGAGGATTGGAGCAACCTGCAGGCTGCGCACTACTGCTGTAACGCCGCCAAAAGCAACAAAACAGACGGACAACTAATAAAAAAGCGTGTCAACAGCACCAATGTTCCGGACGGAGCGTGGTGAGGGTGGGGGAGGGACCCCCAGGGCGGCCGTCGGCGAGCCCGCCGCGTCCAGCGCCGATTCACACAAGGGGTGTAGCGACCAAGGAATTTTACACACACGAGGTTTTGGCACAGATAGTGATTGCAACACGAAAGCGGTGAGCCTAGCCGTTTCTGTGCCTTTTATCAGGCTGATTATGGAGGCAATAATCATGGGATCAAATCACTACGAAAGAAGAAATCTGTATTCAGACGATCAGCTAATTCAATGCTACAAGAAATACAATTCCCAAACTAAAGCCGCCAAGGAATTGGGGGTAAGTCGGGAAACTGTGGCGAGGGCAGTTAGGCGAGCTGGAACAAAGCTAAATGGATGTAAATACAACTGTGGCTGGTCAAACGTTTATGGTTCAGGGACTCCGCCCAAAATCACCGACAACGAGCTGCGGAAGGAAGCACAGACGAAGGGCATTGATGAGATTGCAAGAAAATACAACATGAGCTCGAGCCGTGTATATCGTAGGGCGCACAATATAAAACTAAAAATTGGCGACCATAGTACGGGAAATCGCTATCACCGGAGGGCAATGGTTTATGGATCCGCAGATAAATTCGATGATTCAATAACACTCGATAAAATTATTGAACGTGATAATGGAATCTGTCAGATATGCGGAAAACAGATAGACAGAACACTTATAAACGGACACATTCATAAGATGTACCCAACTATAGATCATATTATTCCAATGTCAAAAGGCGGGAAACATATACTGACAAATGTGCAACTAGCACACCTCGGATGCAATGCGAAAAAGTACGACAAGACAGACAATGAAAAAAATTGTCAATGGTCGCAGGCTTGAACAGTTAAAAGGTTTGCTAACAATTCTAGCGGATGAGATTGATCAGCGGCCAGGCGCGAGAGATATGGCACAGCTTGCCAGACAATATTGTGAAATTCTAAAAGAAATCGAAGAGATAGAAGGAATGACGGACGATGGCGACGAAATCAGCGAGATCCTCACACAGAGGGAACATAACGGGGAGCCAGGAGCCGTCCGAAAGAATCGCACCAAGCTATAACAAATCTGACGGTTTGGATGCGGTCAGAATTCTAAGAGCCGGCGGCCTGATTCTGGACCCTTGGCAAAGCGATACATTAGATGATTGGCTCGGACGTTCGGCAGCAGGAAAATGGGCGGCACCAACCTGCGGCGGCAGTGTCCCACGGCAGAACGGGAAAAGTCTTCTGGTGCAGGGAAGAGCAGAGGCAGGAATGCTGATGTTCAATGAAACGGTTATTTACACTGCGCACCTTCAGAAGACGGCAACAGAGACCTTTGAGGAAATGCGGGACTTCTTCGAAAGCCCGAAGCTTCGGAGACATGTAGCAGAGATCAAGACGGCACTGGGAAGAGAACAGATTATTTTAAATACCGGTGCAAGAATTAAATTCCTGGCACGCACCAGAAACGGAGGGCGCGGCCAGCATGGCGACCTGTTGATTTTTGATGAAGCACAGGAATTAGACGAAACAGCACAGGGTTCCTTCCTTCCGGCGGTATCAGCA
>CAVAJA010000074.1:0-14005 GCA_963588615.1 Lachnospiraceae bacterium
ACTCACGCAGTGCATCCTCTGACAACTCATTGAGGAGCGGATCACCGAATTCATTAAAATCGAACTCATCAATACCGACTGCTCTACGGATATCCTCATCCTGTGTAGGATTCTGGTTGTTCACCGCCTTGATCTGGTTAGAATTAAACGCTATAGCTACAGTCGATGTTTCATCATTCTCCCCATATTTGCCGATGTCAACAATGTTTTTAAAAATTACACCATCGTATCCATTGTCCTTTGCATATTGCGCAATGTCTCTTGTACTAAAATATTTCTCAAGCTCCTTCCATTCACCGTCGAAGCTTATATCCGAATAGCGAGTGCTCTCTATACTTGTCCCATGCCGTCCGTAATAATCCGAATTCTCTAGAAACTTGCGCAGATTGACACCATATTTTTTCTCGATTTCATCAAGTGTCATGCTGTCGACTATCGTTTCTTTGATCCCAGATGTTTTGGTGCCAATCGCAGAATATCTTCCTGTTTTCGAATCGCGCGACACATCCAATGTGTTATATTCATGTTGGGCATAGTAATCGTAATAAGGATTTCTCAATTCATTCCAGTACTGGCCATTCGCGTCGACCACATAAGGGTTCTCAAGGTTCAAATATACCTTGTAGTTGCCTCCAAGATCATGAGAATCTCTCATATCCTCGGAGATCAGTTCCTGCACCTTCTCTACAAGGCCTTCATAGTCTCCTTCGTACTCAGGGGAATCTACATCATCCTCGATAAGCGCATACTCATTACCACTCTTTACTGCATGGAGATATCTGGACGGATACAACTTTTCTTCTACTACATCAGCCAGATCCTTGAAACTGATCGAGTACGGAATAATATCCAGAACATCTTCCGTAGCAGAATAGCCGCTGGCAACACTTTGTTTATCTGTAAAGAATAAACTGATTCCGTCATCGCTTGCCGTAGGATCAAACTCCATAAAGCCAACATCCGTGGAGCCGTGATACATAACTTTCAGTCTGCCGTCATCGTCACGCACCTTGGAGTCAGCAAAATAGTTCTGCTGGGCAGGAGTAAGCGTGTTGCCGTCCGTGTCGACATTGACAGAATTCCGCTTGCCATTCTCGTTGCTCTGGGATACACTGTTCTTCGAAGTCACCAGTGATCGACGGAATGAGGACTTATCGTCCGCAACTCCAACCATAGGTGACTTCTTTACGTTTATGATGTCATAGATATAATCATTTCCGTTTTTAGCCATCCGCACACACAGTGTTCCGATAAATGGCACAAGCTCTTCCTCTCCTTTTTCATTGCGTCTCTTTGCAATCCAAGCTGTATCGTAGTATCTCCACCCTCTGGCGGCATCTTTGTTATGTTTTTCCTCGTCATTTTTCTTCCATACAGGATTTGTTGCATTTTCTACAATTCCCCGGATGTTATCCTTTGCACTGAGTTTTACGCGTTTGTTTGGCACATTAAGACTTCTGTATGACTTAGAGGAAACATATTCTTCTGCGAAATCTCTTGCACATTTTACCGTGGTGTTATCACTCTTGATGGTAAATGTTTGTCCCATCAACTTTCTTAATTCATTCCTAACAAATGCACGAACACTATTCTCATCGTTCTTAATCGAACTCGATGTGATTTCAGAGACATTTACGACCGGATAGATTTTTCCGTCTTCATCTGTTCCGTACTTTTCATTCTCAAAAACAGTGACAGGTGTTCCTGAGAAATCGACAACAACAGATCTTCTCTTAACATCCTCCCCAGCCGTTCTCCTGCCGTCATCATCGAGGCCGATGGCATCCTTAACAGCAGAGATCAAACTCCCCTGTTCCGTGGTCAGCTCATCCAGTAGTCTGTCCTTGGTTCCCTGCTGTTCTGCAAGAGAATCCCTCACGAGCTTGTTAAACTCCCTCGTTTCCGGGAATGTCATGGTAACCGCTCCCTGCGGCAGATACTTGCGGTTTGCCATCTTCGCAGGATCAACACCGTTGTAGTCATATACGCGGAAGTCTACCAGCAGTTTGTAGTAGTTCGGATGATCTTTGAACTGATCGAACTTAGGAAGATAATTATGCTTCTCGCACCACTCCTTGTATTCGTTGGCTGTCGCAACAGGATCGTTCGTCCGGTAAAGGCTTTCGTAGAAATCAAAGTCCTTGCCGCTGATCTTTTTGCCGTCCGACTTGTTTCTTGTGTTCTGCTCGTCTTCGTAGTTCTTGTATAGGAGAAGATTCCTGGCATTCTTGATGAATGCGGAGACACCGCTCTCATGGTACGGAATCACCATCGGAACATCCTCGCTGTCCAACAGAACACGGATCTGTTCATCAGAAACACCGATCCAGATGATGCCGCAGTTACTGCTGTATCTGGGATCGTTCTGGATCTTCTTCGCCTCCTCAAGAGGGAAGGTCTCGTCCTCCACAAGAAGCCTTGTCCAGTTTCCGTTTTTGTCCTTGGCAAGACCTGCGTGGTCGGCGATCTCCTTAAACTCAGGATCTTCCAGAAGTGCTTTCTTTCCATCCTTGGCAAGTTCTTTATATCTCTTCTGCTGTTCCTCCGTCAGCTCCGCCGCCTTTGCAACGACAGACAGGTTGATCTTCTGCCCGGTCATACCGAAGAGTCGTGCATACGTTGCTTCCTTGGTGTATGCGTGAGACGGCAATTCTCTCGCCGCCATGTCTGCGAACAGCTGCATGTAGTCAAAGAACATGTTTGCTTCGTAGTCGGAGAAGGACTGCACACGAACACCGCCGACCTTGTATGCCGCCTTCGCGCTGAAGTTGTTCTTCGCTCCCCAATGTGCAGAACGGATGATTTCATTGCCGTATGCCGTGCCGCCGTGAGGCAGTTTAGGTCTTCCCGTACCCCAGTGTGCGTTCACAAGTTCATAAAGAGTCCTGTTTTTTGCTCTCAGCGTGTCCAGACCTTCGGAGGCCAGAATGTCTTCCTGCGCAAGAAGATGCCGCATGTGCGGATTGCAGTAGATAGCAAACGCCATCTTTGCTGTTGCCGTAGGATTCTTCTGCTTGCCGTCATTGGCAACATAGCCGCGAAGAGCATCCACCCTTCCGTTCTCATCGAAGTGGGCGAACCGTCCCATCTTCCGAACCAGCTTTTTGAAATCAAGCTCGGAATCATCCAGCTGGTCAATGGTTTTCTCACTGGTGGCAGGGATATTCGTAGCGTAATTGAAATAGGAATAGCCGACATCAGCAGATTTGTCCTTTGCTGTGATCAGTCGGACAAGGTTGTTGTATCCCGGTTTATCTGGCTTCAGCTGCCCCTTTTTCTTTCCCTTCTGGTAATAATCACCTTCCGTGAAGGTTGATACCCACTTTCCTACTCTGTATCTCTTTGCGTCAACAAAGCACAGACCACAGGCAATCTCAAAGCCGTGCTTCTTGATTTCCATGTTGATGGCATTGATATCCGTTTCGGTCAATGTGGGCAGATTGAGCCCGTACTCATCCACCAGATAATTAAGAACAGCATTCAGTGTAGTTCTCTTCTTGCAAACCTGAGAGAAATCAATGTTCAGAGGATACTCTCCGTTGCTGACCGCAACAGACTGGATCGGTTTCCCGTTCTTCGCAATGGTTTCAAGCAGAGGAATGCCGTCAAGCAGATCCTGCCGACAGACGATGATGTATCAAGGCTTCTGTCTGCTGCTGATCCAGAGTTGAAGAAGGCCGTTGTATTATCCGCTCTGGGAACATTCCGAAGAGGAGAATGCTGTGCGCTGAAATATGCCGATGTATCAAAGGATCATATTTACGTACATGCTGATTTTGTGATGGATGAGGGAAGGAAATGGATTTACAAAGAGCATCCCAAGACAGGACACAGTGTGCGAGTTGTACTCCTTCCGGCAGAAGCTACCGCCCAGCTCGGCAAGGGAGATCCAGACAGCTATGTTGTTGGAGTGATGCCGGATGCAATCACGCATCGGTTTTGCCGTCTTCGCAAAAAGCTAGGCTTGTCATTCCGCTTTCACGACCTGAGGGCCTATGCCGCATCCGTGATGGAGTATCTCGGAGTGCCTAAAACATATATACAATCTGTTGGTGGTTGGAGACCCGGATCGATGGTGCTTGAACAGAGATACTTGAGACCAATGCAGGATAAACAAAAACAGATCGTTTCCATGACATCTTCCTACTTTTTCGAAAACGTCCTCTCAGAAAAAAATGGAAACGAAAGTGGAAATGAAATTTGAAAAACCTTGAATTTACAAGAAAAATTGAATGGGACGGACGGGGCTCGAACCCGTGACCTCTCGCGTGTGAGGCGAACGCTCTCCCGGCTGAGCTACCGTCCCGAACATTCACGTGCCAACCGGATGCATCGCGAACAAACTATATTATAAACCCATTTTTCCGGAAATGGAACTACTTTGTTTAAAAATCATGTGAACATGATATGATTGATTGTTGTGTGCTCCTGTCGCCGACAGACGCATACATTGCTGCTGCGGCAGGATACCTATTATCATCTGCGTTTATTTACTATGAGGAGAGTTATGAGTTCAGAAAATGTATTGCAAGAAAATAAGATGGGCGTGATGCCTGTCCGCAAGCTGATTGTCAACATGTCCGTTCCGATGATGATCTCCATGCTGGTTCAGGCACTGTACAACGTCGTGGATTCCATTTTCGTTGCCCAGATCAGCGAAAATGCACTGGCTGCTGTCACCTTTGCCTTTCCGCTTCAGAATCTGATGATTGCCTTTGCATCCGGAACCGGTGTCGGAATCAATTCTCTCCTGTCCAAATCGCTCGGAGAGAAAAACTATCAGCATTCCGATGCTGCTGCCAACAACGGTATGCTGCTGGCTGCATTGAATTACCTGATTTTCCTTTTTGTCGGTCTTTTCCTCTCACGTCCGTTTATCTGCAGTCAGACCTCAGATATGGAAATCATTGCCGCAGGACATACTTATCTCAGCATCGTGTGCATGATGTCCTTCGGCCTGTTTTTCCAGATCACCTTTGAGCGGCTTCTGCAGTCCACCGGGCGAACCGTCCTGTCCATGGCCAGTCAGCTTTTGGGTGCTGTAATCAACATCATTTTCGATCCTATCATGATCTTCGGTCTCTTCGGCTTTCCTGCCATGGGTGTTGCCGGTGCTGCCTACGCAACCGTCATGGGACAGATCATCGCTGCCGTTGTCGGATTGTTCCTGAATCTTCGCCTCAACAAGGAGATTCACATTTCCTTCCCGCAGATCATAAAGCCTCATAAAGAAGTGATCGGCCGAATCTATTATGTCGGAGTCCCGTCCATTCTCATGATGTCCATCGGATCCGTCATGACCTATTTCATGAATCTGATTCTGGCAGGATTTTCCACAACCGCCACTGCCGTGTTCGGTGTGTATTTTAAGCTGCAGAGCTTCTTCTTCATGCCCGTGTTCGGACTCAACAACGGACTGATCCCGGTTCTGGCCTTCAATTACGGGGCACGTAAAAAATCGCGCATTGACGAATCCCTTTGGTTTGCCCTGCTCCTTGCTGTCTGCATCATGGTGTGCGGCACCGTTACAATGGAATCGATTCCCGGCGCTCTCCTTGATCTGTTCAGTGCCTCCGATCAGATGCGCGAAATGGGAATTCACGCGCTTCGGATCATCGCGATTCACTTCCCTCTGGCAGCCTGCGGCATCGTCATGGGATCCATTTTTCAGGCTCTCGGGGAGAGCATCTATTCCCTGATCATCTCCCTCGGACGTCAGCTGGTTGTGCTGATTCCGGTAGCGTGGCTGCTGTCCCTGACCGGGAACATCAACAATGTATGGTGGTGCTTCATGATCGCGGAGGGCGTATCTTTGATCCTGTCACTGATATTCTTCCGCCGTGTTTACCGTCGTCTGGTTGCACCGCTTGCATGACAACGATTTTGGTTTGATTGCAAACACAAGAAGGCATGCTGCCCGAGCAGCATGCCTTCGCCAATTATGTATAAGGAGAACGCTCATGTTAAAGGAATTGGTAAAACAGAATCGATCCTATCGCCGTTTTTTTGAGGACAAATCGATTTCCGAAGAACAGCTGCTGGAATTCATCGACAACGCAAGGCTTACCCCCTCCGCAGCCAACAAACAGCCGATACGGTATTGTTATTCCTGCGATGCCGTCAGAAACGCCGCCATCTTCCCCCATCTGCATTGGGCTGCCTATCTGCAGGACTGGGACGGTCCTGCACCGGGGGAACGTCCCGCAGGCTACATCATCCTGCTTGCACCGAAGGGCGTGAATGCTGCCTGCGATGAGGGCATCATTGCCCAGACCATTCTTCTCAGCGCCGCCGAAAAGGGCATGGGCGGCTGCATGATCGCCAACATCGACAGAACTTCTCTCTCGGATACCCTGCATATTCCGGATCCTTATCAGATCCAGCTGGTGATCGCCCTCGGATATCCCCGGGAGACCGTGGTGATCGACGACATCTCTGCAGGGGATGACATCCGATACTACCGAGATGAGTGCCGGACGCACCACGTTCCCAAGCTTCGTCTAAAAGATGTCATTCTGAACTGATTCATCCCCAAAAGACAGAGGTCCGTGCCTCCATCCTCGCTGTGTTTCCTCAGAAGCTCATTTTTTTCCAGAAATCATTTGGCCTGCCAGATAGCATACGGCTGCCACGACCATTCCGTTGATGGAGGCAACTCCCCAGTTCAGAACATTTGCGACAACCGCTCCCAGCACAACGCCGATCACGGCCCACCAGTTGACAGTTTTCAGTTCCGGATTCTCTGTCTCATAATCACTCCGGTTCATGAAATAGCCAAGAACCAGAATGATCCCGGCCGGAGGAAGCGTGCAGTTCAGGATGTTCAGCCAGCTGCAGAAATTGTAATACAGCCATACAGAAGCAATGGTCCCTATGATTCCGGAGATCAGCACCATGGGCTTTTTCTTCTGGTGAAAAATATTTGCAAGTCCCAGTCCTGCAGAATACAGGGCATTGTCATTGGTTGTCCAAATATTCAGCCCCAGCACCAGTACTGCCAGATAGAACAGATTCAGACGAATCATTACCTCAAAGATATCGTTTCCTCCAACAAAAATGGAGGAGATTGCACCGAAAAAGAACATCAGAGAGTTGCCGATAAAAAATGCCACCACCGTGGTCACCACGCCGGATTTCGCATCCTTCGCAAATCTTGCAAAATTCGGTGTCGCTGTTCCGCCGGACACAAAGGAGCCAACGACCAGACCGGCCCCGCCGATCACCGTCAAACTTCCGCTCGATGCCGCAAACTGATCGATGATGGTTCCGTCCCCCTGATTGATCGCCATAATCATAGCCGCAGTTCCGAGGACAGCAACGAGGGGAACTGCAATATAACTGACAACGGTCAGAGAATCAATTCCAAAATACGCTGAGCACGTCATGCAGACGCCGGCCAGAACAACCAGCCCCCACATTGCAATCTGACTGTCACCCAACAGCTCCTTGGATACCGGAATCGCGAACATCGCAAGTCCCACGCCAAACCAGCCGATCTGCGTAAAGCTGATCATGGCCGACGGCAGGTATGAACCTTTTATGCCAAAGGCACGCTGCGACAGAAGATCCAGGGAAAGCCCTGTCTTCGCTCCAACATATCCCAGCAGTCCTGTATATACCCCCAGAATTGCTCCGCCAAGAAGCAGTGATTTCAGGAATCCCCAGAAATCCAGTCCCTCTGCAAGCTCCTGTCCAACCCACATGCTCGCTGAGAAAAACGTAAAGCCCAGCATGATCATGAACATGGTCAGCATCCCCTTCCGGCTTTCCGCGGGCACAGCACGGTCAGCAAAATCCACGTCCTTGTTCTTTGTTTCCTTACTCAATTTATCCATCCTCCTCATTTGTAATATCACTTCCGCCGTCCGAAATCCTACAGCATATACTTATGCAGTGCAGCGGTGAACTCCTGAATTCTCTGACCTGCGATCTCCTTCAGCGGAACATTCTTCAGGCAATCCGCATACCGCATCTCACTCTGATAGAGCCACCTGGTATCCGTCGATGCAATCGCATCATAGTGATTGCAGTGCAGCCATTCCTCATAGCTGATCGGGAGATTGTAGCCCAGCTTCTCCTGGATCAAAGCCTCCATATCAATTTTTTCACTGCGCTCAAGCATTCCGTTCCAGAATTCCAGTACCTCTTCCACGTGTTCGTGAATCTCATAACGCCTCGCTCCGCCGTCATAAATGATGCATTTTTCGAACAGCGGATTCTGCATAGACAGCGTCTCTCTGCGGAACTCCGGAGCAATGATGCCCCCCTTCCAGTAAAAATCCACATCCGGAAGATTGATGCCGGAGACACCCTTGTCCTCGTATGTGCTGAAGATCCCCTCATAAAAAACAGTAATAAATCCCTCAAAATCCGGCCAGAACTCCCGGATTTCCGCTGTGAACTCCTCCAGAATCCGAATGCCCTTTGTTCCGCCGATGGTAAAAATAATAATGTTGCGCAGCTTGGCGTTGTGCTCGCGATAAAAATCGATGACGTAGCGCAGGCAGTGAATCAGTGTTGCGCCGGAGGCAATGATGTCGCCGATCATCAGCGTGCTGTCCGGAACCATCGTGAGCTTGCTGTATTTAATCTCAAGACCGGTGATCTCATCCTCTGTAAAAACACGCTCGCTGGACAGAAAGCTGATGTCATGCACTCGGATGTGCTCCCGGTAGCAGCTCTCCTCCAGCGGATAGTTCAGGGCTCCCCGCAGGATTGACAGAATGTTGGCGGTTGTAACCTTTTTGTTTTCCTTCAGGTAATACAGCATCTGTGAGGTTGCAGGAATCAGACAGTGATAGACCTCATACCCCACAATCTCCGGATAATTCATCAGCTTTCTGGTCTCAGCCTCAGAAACCACATAGTACTCGTTCGCGTAATCTCCGCCGGCCAGCTTGTAGCAATCCACCCCCTGATCCGAGAATTCCTTTACAAGCTGTACATTTTCCCACTCACTCATCATATTCACTCCGTCTTCTTTGTATGTTTCAAAAGTTTCTCCGTACAAGAATACAGCAATCTTGTCCCTTGTGGGAAATTTCTTGTTCCAAAGCCGCGTTTTTTACAGAAGGAATGGCCGCACGATCAATACAAAACGGGCATCGCGGCTGTATGCCGCAATGCCCGCTGATTTTCCGATGACACGGTTCTATTCTTCTTTCGAATGCCGAGTCCCAAACTTTTTAGTAGTTGATATCGTTGTAATCTGTGATGGAAGAATTGATCTGCTCAGCCATCGCCGCAACCGTATCCTCCGGAGAGGTTCCGTTGTTCAGCATATTCTCAATCTCCGTCTCCACAATGGATCTTGCCTCAGGGAATACAGACAGAAGAGCGCCTGCATACTCCGGTGCAGAATCATGCAGCTGGTCGATTGCTGTCTGGAACTGAGGATATTCCTCCATGTTGTCCTTGTATACCTGCTCGTTTGCAGCTTCCGTTGTTACCGGGAAGTAGCCTGTCTGAGCATTCCAGTAAGCCTGTGATTCAGCGGATACAAGGAACTCAATGAACTTCCAGGTAGCAGCCTTCTTTACGTCGTCATTGTTGTTCAGAGCCCACAGAGAACCGCCGCCGATGGATACACCGCCCTCGGTGTCAGAGGTTACAGACGGGAAATATGCGGTACCCACTTCAAACTTGCCGTCCACATCCTGAAGAATCTGCTTCAGGGAAGCGGTAGAACCAAGCGTCATAGCTGACTTTCCTGCGGAGAAATCTGCAATGCCGTTGTCATCGCTGCGGCCTACATTCGGTGCATATCCCTTGTCATAAAGATCCTTCCATGCCGTAAGAACGTTCAGGCCTGCGCCGTTTGAATCGAATTCTACAGCAGTGGCATAGGACTCTCTTCCGTTCCCGTTGTTCACATAATTCTCGCCCTGCTTGCAGACAAACTGCTCAAAGAACCATCCGTAGATGCCGATCGAAATGACCTCGTCCACACCGCTTTCCGTAAGCTTGTCTCCAGCTTCGGAGATCTCTTCAAATGTGGTGGGAACGGTGTCGATGCCTGCTGCCTCAAACATATCCTTGTTGTAATAAAGTATCGGAGTTGAGGAGTTGAACGGCATAGAATACAAGGTACCGTCTACCGTGTAATATGCTGCGATGTTGGGCTCGATAACAGAAGAATCGAAGCCGGAAGCATCGATCAGCTCCTGCATGGGAACAATCCATCCGGAATCAATCATGAAGCGGGTTCCGATATCATAGATCTGAACCAGGTCAACGCCCATGTCGCCCAGCTGAGCACTCTTGAGCTTGTTGATCTCATCATCGTAGGCACCCTGATATTCGGCAACTACCGTGATTCCGTACTCATTTTCCTCATTGAATTTCTCAACCAGAGTGTTGATTGCTTCGCCGTTTACACCGCCCATTGCATGCCAGAAGGTGATCGTCGTTCCATCCAGATCACTTGCATCCATGGATGTGATCTCGTCTGCATTCTCCAGAGATTCAACATTCGCACCCGCATCGCCTGCTGCATCTTCCTCCGTGCTTTCCGACGAGCTTGCTGTGTCCGAAGAGCTCGCTGAGTCTGATGAGCCGCACGCCGTAATTGTACTCATCACCATCGCTGCCATGAGCACGATCGCTACTGCCTTTTTTTTCATAATTTTCTCCTTTTATGTTGAGATGGTTGTATTTGAAAAGTGTAGATTCTCAGCCCTTAACTGCACCTGAGAACATACCCTTTATCAACTGTTTCTGTCCCACTACGAAGATCAGAAGAGACGGGACAATGATCATCACCACTCCTGCAATCATCATGGTAATGGACTGCGAGTCCACGCTGTCGAGCATGCTGATACCGATCTGCACGGTACGCATCTTATCTGACCCGGTAACAAGAAGAGGCCACATATACATATTCCAGGCATTGATGAAGGTATACACTGCCATTGCACCGATTGCCGACTTGGTAAGCGGAATCAGAATCTGCACGATAAATCTCAGATTCCTGCAGCCATCAATCTTCGCCGACTCATACAGTGAGATCGGGAAGGTCAGGTAGAACTGTCGGAAAAGGAAAATTCCCATTGCGCTGGTCAGGTAAGGCACGATCAGCACCTGATAGCTGTCCAGCCACCCCCAGCTGCTGACGGTCAGATAATTCGATATGATCGTCGCTTCGCCCGGCACCATCATGGTGGCCATTACCAGCATAAAGAGGACATTCTTCCCCTTGAAATCCAGGAATGAAAAGCTGAAGGCCGCCAGCGAACAGGAGATGATCTGTCCCACCGTGATCAGTCCTGCGACCAGGAAGGAATTGAACACGAACCGCATCAGCGGAACCTTTGACAGAGCTTCCTTGAAATTCGACAGCGTCGGGTGAGAAGGGAGCAGATTCAGTTCCGTGGTAAAAAGCTCATTCGACGGCATGAATGCGATGCTGACTGCATAGAGAAGGGGCAGGAGCACGATCAGCGCCACCACGATATTGGCCGCTAAGCGAAGTGCGGTGCGCTTTGTTTTTCTTGCCTTCTGTCTTCGGTACATGGCTGCACGAACCTCTGCCACGTCCACCGTACCGCGCCTTAACTGCACATTGGTGCTCTTCAATGATAATTCCATCAGTATTTAACTCCCTTCTTTTCCACTTTGAACATCAGCAGTGTCAATATCATGATGATGATAAAGAGGATTACAGACTGCGCTGCAGCGCTGCCGAATCGGAAATTGAAAAATGCATCTCTGTAGATCGAGTAGACAATCAGGTTCGTGCTCTCTCCGGGACCGCCCTGCGTCAATATTTTTACCTGTCCAAAGGACTGAAAGGCCTGAATGATGTCCACAACCAACGTGTAAAAGATGATCGGACTCAAACCGGGAATCGTGAGTCTGAAAAATTTCTGAACCTCATTCGCCCCGTCCACACTTGCTCTCTCATAGATGGACTCATCTATGTTGCTCAGACCTGCACTGAAATAAAGGAAATTGATTCCGCTGTTGAGCCAGGCTGTAAGTACTGCCACACAGATCAATGCATATTTCGGATCGGCCACCCAGTTGATGTTCAGCCCCAGCAGCTTGTTTACAATACCCACGGAAGGATGCAGCATGATCTGGAAAATCATTGCCGCAGAGCTCGATGCAATGGCCATAGGCAGTGCATACGCCGTAGAGAAAAAACGGATTCCAGGAAAAGCCTTGTTGCAGAGCACCGCCCCCAAGAGCCCCAGCAGCATACTTCCGACCACAACGATGAACACGAATATAAACGTTACTTTCAGGCTGTTGTAAAAGGACTGCGATGTCAAAAGAGTGATGTAATTCTCCAATCCCACAAACTTTTTTGCCTGACCAAGATTGTTGGTTTTATAAAGACTCAGATAAATCGTTTTAAAAAACGGGTAGAACAAAAATACGATGAACACCAGCAATGCCGGCACCAGATACAGATACGGCTCGATCTTTATTTTCTTTCCAATGCCCTTTTCACTCATTCTGCATTTCCCTCGATTCTTCTGAATGTATAAAAAATGTTCTCCTCCGTGTGCTTGTCAAACAGGCACAGCGCATTCAGATCCAACCAAACATCGATCCTGTCTCCCTTCCGGGCATCATTTTCCGCTGCTGCCTTCATGCAGCAGTCAGCGCCGCCGTATGTGAAATACAGCAGCACCTCATTTCCAAGAAGCTCCCGGTGCGTAATCTCGACAGTCATCCTTGTTCCATCGCCCAGATCGGTTCTGTGTGCCCTCTCTCTTCTTAGGCTGTCCAGAACAGCCTCCGGGCGAAAGCCCATTACATACGTCTCGTTCTCGCGTACATCCGTCATCCAGCGTGACATCCTGACGCAGCATGAAAATTCCTTCCCGTCAGGCAGCACAAGCTTTTTTTCGCCCGCTCCGCTTTTCACCTGACAATCGATAAAATTCATGGAAGGTGATCCGATGAAGCCTGCCACAAATTTATTTGCCGGATTGTTGTATATGCGCTCCGGCGTGTCAGCCTGCTGAATTTCCCCCTTATTCATGACTACAATCCTGCTGCCCAGCGTCATTGCCTCAATCTGGTCATGTGTCACATAGATAATGGTGTTGCCCAGCTTCTCATGAATCTTTATAAGCTCCACCCGCATCTGACCTCTGAGCTTTGCATCCAGATTGGAAAGCGGCTCATCCATCAGGAGCACTTCCGGATTCCGAATGATCGCATTGCCTATTGCCACGCGCTGCTTCTGTCCGCCGGAGAGATCCTTGGGTCTGCGATCCAGCAGCTGCTCAAGCCCCAGCAATGCCGCCGTTTCCTTCACTCTCTTGTCCACCTCAGCCTTTTTCACCCCCCTTACCTCCAGGGAAAAGGCGATGTTCTTATATACCGTCATATTGGGGTACAAGGCATAATTCTGGAACACCATTGCCAGCTCGCGTTCCTTCGGATCCAGAAAATTAGCCAGACAGTCGTCTATCCACAGTTCGCCGTCGCTGATCTCTTCCAGTCCGGCGATCATTCGGAGCGTAGTGGATTTCCCGCAGCCTGACGGTCCTACAAAAATCACGAATTCCCGCGGCTGAATCTCCAGATTGAAGTTCTTCACAGCGTGAAAGCCGTCCTCATATACCTTGTTTACATCCTTTAAAATGATCTTCCCCACAAAATGCCTCCATTTTCCGCATATTGTCCTTACTCAAAACGGAATTATATGTGACGAATGTAAAGAGGCTGGCACGCTGAACGTATGATTTGTGTTAAGTTTTCAATCATAAAACGCAAAAAAAAGCATCGATCCCGAGAGATCGATGCTTCTGGTTACTGATTTTGTTGTGGCGCCTGCGCGAGCAGGCATGTAGTTTCAGCACCTGGCGATTTCAACATGAATTGGCCGCCTGCCAAGGCAGACGACATCCCGCTATAGAATTCCAAGGCTTCGAAACAGGAGAATCAACAAAAGGACAGGGGCAACAAAGCGGATCATTCCGACATAAAGTGCCTTCTTCCTCATCTTTTTCCCGTTTTTTTCCACCTCATCGATGATGACCTGCGGCTT
>CAVAJA010000075.1:0-10643 GCA_963588615.1 Lachnospiraceae bacterium
GCCTTATAATATGTATGAACCTCTTCCAGATAATTCATATCACAGGTGGGACCGCTGCACAGCTCTAGTGCCCACCAGCTCTCCCAATCAAAGAGAATTCCTACCTGACTTTTTGTTTTGCCGCAGATAAAGCGATCTCCGATCCCCGCAAGCTCCTTTCCCAGCTGGCTCATCTCGCGGAAAACGCGCGTGTCATTCCTGCCGTTGTGTGTGATCAGCGCACCGTGAAACTTCTCCTGCCCGCCTGTGGTCTGCCTCATCTGAAAATATAAACTGCTGTCTGAGCCATGTGCCAATCCCTGATAAGCAAGCTTTCTAATCTCCCCTGGACGTTTCAGCTTATTGTATGGCTGCCAGTTCTGCTGATTCGGAGATTGCTCCATCACATAATAGGATTCTCCGTTCTTCAGACCGCGCATGATGTCGTGCTTCATCGCCGGGAAGCTGCGCTCATCCGTCGGCCACGGATAATTATCCCATCCTGCGCAGTCCATCACGGACACCATTTTATATTGATTCAGCTTCTTGATGAATCCGGAGATATTGGTGAAAACCGGCAGCTGCGGCGTTGCTGATTTCAGAATTCTCGCTTCGTTCTCATAGCATTCAATGGTAGAGTCTGTCACAAATCGCATGTAATCCAGCTGCACCGCCGGGTTAAAGCGATAATCATCATTCCGCTCCGTGGGGAGCATGATCTCTTCATAATTGTACAGCGTCTTTCCCCAGAAAGCTGTGTGCCACCGCTCATTTAATTCCTGCAGCGTTCCGTACCGCTCCTTCAGCCAGAGGCGGAACTTTCTCTGACAGTTCTCACAGTAACAATAGGTTCCATATTCATTTGCCACATGCCAGCCGATCAGTCCCGGTCTGTTCTTATAGCGTTCCGCCATAGCATGTGCAATCGCTGCAGCACGCTCTCTGTATTTCTCGCTGTTGTAGCAGAAAAACACCCGCATCCCATGCGTTCTCTTTCGGCCTGCAATATCGGTCGGAAGAACCTCAGGATATTGATGAGACAGCCATGCCGGCTGCGCGCTGGTTGGCGTTGCAAGGAAATAGGACAGCTTATTTTCGTCCAGAATATCAATGATTCTATCCAGCCATTCAAAGCTGTATTTTCCTTCCGACGGCTCCAGCTTTGCCCACGAAAAAACAGGAAGCGTAACGGTATTCACACCCGCCTCATGAAAATATTCCATGTCCTTGCGAATGGTTGCCTCATCCCACTGATCCGGGTTGTAATCGCCGCCGAATAGAATGTACGGTCTGCTCAGTTCTTTTTTCATCTCTTCCTACTCCATTCCTATCATCCAACACAGCTGCTCCATCCGGCAGGACACTCATTTCACAGAGCCGAGAATTCCTTCTACAAAGTTCTTCTGCAGCAGGAAGAAGATCAGCATTGTCGGAATCGTAGAAATGATAATTCCCACCATTACCATGCCGTAATCCGGTGTGAAACCGGATGCCAGATTAGACACCGAAAGAGGAAGTGTGTATTTGGATTCGCTCTGAAGCGAGATCAACGGCCACATGTAGTTATTCCAAGCTGCCATAAATGAGAAAATCGCAGCGGCTGCATATGTTGATCTCATCATCGGAACAAAAATTCTGCTGAATATTTTCCATTCATTGCAGCCATCCACACGAGCCGCCTCAATCGTCTCCTTCGGGAAGCTTTCTGTATTCTGGCGGAAGAAGAAAATCAAAAAGGGAGCTCCGACAGCCGGCAAGATGATGCACAGGTAGTTGTTGAGCAGTCCCATGTTGGCAAACATCCGATACATCGGGATAATTTTGGCTGCGAAAGGAACCATCATGGATGCAATCAGAACAAGGAACATAACCTCCGTCTTTTTGGACTTGTAAACCACGAATGCATAACCTGCCAGGGAGCAGATGATCAATGAAACCACCGTGATCACCACAGAAAGAAACATAGAGTTGACAAAGGCTCTTCCCAGATCTGCCGCCTCGAATGCATTTTTTATATTCTTAATCAAAGACGTTCCAAAGGTCAGCTTTCCCATCATAATGTCCTTGGAATCGTTCGTTGCGCCAATGATCATCCAAAGGAAGGGAAAGATGCAGAAGAAAGAAATAATGATAAGAAATATTCTTTTTATCAGGTATTTTACTGGATTATTCATCTTTATCTCTCATAACTCCCTTCTGGAAAATTGTAATTGCAACAACAATAACGAATACTGCCAGTGAAACAGTCGACGCATAGCCGTAGCTCGGTACATAGTTAAACGACAGGTCGTAAATATATTCCGAAATGGTTCTCGTCGCATTTCCCGGTCCGCCGCTTGTGAGGTTCACAACCTCATCGAACAGCTGCAGGGTTGAATTCAGTGCCATGATGCTGGTGAGGAAGATAATCGGCCTCAGCATCGGAATGGTTATGCTCCGGAAGCTCTGACTGTCTGTCGCCCCGTCAAGCTTTGCAGCTTCGTAAATTGATGCATCTACATTCTGCAGTGCCGACAGGAAGAAGATCATATAGTAGCCTGTGTATCTCCATATAAGGGCAACGACAATAACGAATTTTGCCCAGTGTGCATCGAGGATGAAGGAAATCGGCGTGTCGATCACTCCGATTTTAAGCAGCAGATTGTTCACCACACCGTCTAATGCAAAAATATTCTTGAACAGGATCGAATACGAAACCATGGATGTGACGCACGGCAAAAAGATGCAGGTACGATAAATGCCTCTTTCCTTTATCTTGGGATCGTTCAGCATTACTGCAATGATAAGTGCGAGAAGGAGCATGATCGGTATCTCGAATACCGCATAGATCAATGTATTTCCCAATGTGGTCCAGAAGGTATTATCTTTGAAAAGCCGAACATAGTTCGCCAATCCGTTGAAGGAAAGGTTCGCACCCTTTCCGGTCTTGAAGGAAAGAATAAATGCCTGGATCGTCGGCAGGTATCCAAAGATTATTACAAATGCTGCCGCGATCATAATCATTGTCCAGCATGTAATCGTTCTGGATTTTTTCCCTTTATTTTTGGTCATATCTGATTTCCTCTATCCTGTATATGCAAAAGGGGGCCTTACGGCCCCCCTATGGATTAAAAAGCATCCACCCTGATTATTCCTGTACCATCTGGTTGAACTGTTCTTCAGCAGTGGAAAGTTCTGTCTCAAGGTCAGAACCATTCAGGATATTCGGTGTTACAGCAAGAAGAGCTGACTGTGCTTCTGATGTGTATGCGCCCGGATTCACAGACGGAATCTCGCTGATCCAGCTTGCCAATGTCTGATTGATCTGCTGACCGCTGAAATACTCATCTGCCGTGCTGTAAGCTTCTACATCAGATGCAGGCAGATAAGTACCCATGATATTGGCCGACTTTGCAAGTGTATCATAAAGCTCTGTGCTGCCGCCGAACGTATTGGCAAGGAACTTTGCCGCTGCCTCTGCATTCTCGCTGTTTGCAAGTACATAGAAGCTGGAGCCGCCCTGGTTGGATCTGTTTGTTGCACCCTCTACCGTATCAAGAGTAGGAATCGGAGCAAGCTTCCAAAGTCCGCTCTGATCCTCTCCGGCCTTGATGGTGGATGTGATCCAGGAACCTCTGATTACGCATGCAACATCGCCGCCGTTGATTGCACTCTGGAACTCAGACCAATCGCTGACTACCTTTACAAAATCACCCTCGTTGAACTCCTTGAACAGTCTGTAGCACTCCTTCAGCGTATCATTGTTCGTGAAGTTCGCCTTGCCCTCGTCATCTGTGTACCAGCTTCCGGTGGACTGCAGCAGAATCTGGAAATTCGATACATCATTGGGATTAAAAGTCTGCAGCATATGGCCGTTCTCGGCAAGCTTCTTTCCGAGCTCTTCATACTCATCCCAGGTAAGATTCTGCATGTCCTCATCGGTGTAGCCGGCTTCTTCAATATAATCGCTGCGATAGAACAGTCCTGCAACACCGGTATCAAACGGAACGCCGTATCCTACGCCGTCATAGGAGACATAGCCTTTTTTATAGCTTGCAAAATCATCGTAATTGAGATAATCATCCATCGCCAGGAATGCGCCCGGATAAGACATGAGATAGCCCTGCGCCGCAGCATCGGAGATGATCACGATGTCCGGAAGATCATCGGTAACGCCGGATGCGAGTACCGTGTGAATCTTCTCGAGGCAATCTGCCTTTGCCATCTCTACAAAATTAACGGTAACGCTGTCATCCAGCTTGTCAGCCTCTTCAAATGAGATCCCGTTAAAGGACTGATCCCATCCCCATACCGTCAAAGTTACAGGCTCCTCCGATTCAACATCGGATGTTTCATCCGTGCTCTCTTCGGCTGCGTCCTCGGTGCTCTCCTCAGCAGTATTTTCAGCTGTTGAATCAGAGCTGCTGGAGCCGCATCCTGTAAATACGCCGCAAACCATAGCGGAAGCAAGCAGTGTTGCGATAACCTTTTTCTTCATTGATTGTAACCTCCCATAAATTATATTGTCCGTCTTTCGACGTGCCTTTAGTATAATTCTTTAAACATCCTATGTATAGAAACCACCTTTTACAAATTTATTTTTCATATTTGGTCATATTTACTTTAAAAACCCTGACCGTTTTTATATACGGTCAGGGTTTTTATGATAATCACTTATAACTAAATCCATTTACTGCCGCCTCGCCGACTGAGGAGCAGCTGCTTTTCTCACATTCTTCTAATTCGTCGACCATATTTAATGCCAGCATATTCCAGTTCACGAAACCGGCATTCATGATCGGCTCCCCATTGTAAGGGTTGTAGTATTCATGGAGCTCGCCTGTTTTTTCCAGATCCTCTCCCAACAGTGTGAGGGTGTTCCTGCACATCTCCCTCGCCTCATCCACAAAGCCGTAGCGCAGAAATCCGGAAAACACCAGATAATTTGCCACAAGCCACACCGGTCCCAGCCAGTTTGACGGATTGTTGGTCACTGACAGATCGAACATCTTTTCATCCTTGGCGAGCGTTGCAATTCCATACGGACTGTAGAATGTGCTGTCGTCCTTCCAGTGCCGAACAAGCTCCCTTGCCTGCTCTTTGCTGGCGATTCCGACCGCCATGGGAAGGAATCCGCTCCAGGTTCGGATCTTAATCGGCAGCGTCTTCCAGAACACGCCGAGTCCCTGATGGAACCAGTCGAATTTCCGGGTCTTAATGTCCACATCGACAGAATAAAAGAATTTATCCCGCGGATCGTAGCACTCCGCCTGTATCGCCGCTGTCAGAGCTTCCCTGTGCGATTCCACCTGCGGCACTTCCCGACTCCTGCCGATCGCATTCAGGTATTTTCCGTACGCCTCCAGCTCACGCACCATGAAGGAATTCAGGAATATGTTTGCCGTGGAATCCTTGGGCCTTCCAAAGCTCGCGGGATCATTATCCATGCCGATCATAATGTCATCATGCCACACATAAAGACCGGCATTCTCATTAAAATAGTTCTCACGATAATGCCTGAAGTAGCGCTCCAGATTTTCCGCGTACCCGGCTGCCCATCCGTAATCTCCTGTGAAATCACTGATCAGACAGATCTGCGTTGCAAGGAAGGGTTTATGCATGTTCATCTTGATGCCTTCCTTGTGCTTCATATTCAGATACGGTTCCGGCCAGTCCGCCACCTCGATCATCATCGGGATATAGCCATCCTCCAACTGATGATCAAAGAAGTTCCGCACATTTCCCTTCGCGTGTTCCACCACCTTGTCGAGAAAAGCAGCATTCCCCTGTTTCCTTGCAATCGGCAGCAATCCATATACCGACCAGTAGCTGTCCCAATCCCAGACATTTCCGTCGTATACAGAGCCCGGATCGATGAAGGGGTAATGGATGAAGCTGTGGGGCTCCTTCAGGATTCCTTCCACCCTTTCGAGCACATAATTTTCGATCTTCTGACGGTAATCTTCGTACTTTTTCTCCATAACTCAACCCTTAACTGCTCCGGCTGTCATCCCTTCAATGACCGTTTTGTTCAACGCTGTGTACAGCACCAGCATCGGCATGATCGACATGGAAACCGATGCAAAAATCGCTCCCCAGTTCTTGTTGCCGAACTCATCTGAGAAATACAAAAGTCCCGTCTGAACCGTCTTCAATGAAGTATCACTGATGAATGTCATTGAGAAGAGCAGATCATTCCACTTGAAGAAAAACTGCAGCACGAGCACGGTGACAATTGCATTCTTCATCAGAGGAACCATGATGTACCACATCAGCTTGTAGATACCACATCCATCGATAACCGCCGCCTCCATCAGATCATCCGGGAAGGTGCGAAGGCTTCCCATCATGAGGAAAATGGAAAGTGAAAGTCCGAACGCTACATAGGAAACGATCAGAGACCAGCGGGTGTTGATCAGTCCTATTTTGGTATAAAACTGGAACAAAGGCATCAGCGATGTTGTGATCGTGATCATGATCCCCAGCTGAAAATATTTCGCCGCCTTTTCTTTGAGCTTCCACTCCATCTTGGTGCAGGCAAAAGATACGGTGACGGAGAAAAATACAATGAACAAAAGGGAGACCAGTGTGCAGATCAGACTGTTCTTGAAGAACGTCGCCATATTGCCCCGGGTCCATGCATCCACGTAGTTCTGCCAGTAGAAGCCGTCATTCAGCGCGTAAGCAGGCTTGCTTGTCCACTCATAGCTTTGCTTGAAGGACGCACTCAGCATCCAGAAGATCGGATAGACCTCCACAACCACAATTGCCAGAATAATAATTACGATTGGAATTCTTTTCCATTCAATTTTTTTCTTATTCGTTGCCATCCGTCATTCCCTCTAGTCCTTCACATCAAATCTCTGAATGATACGGCATCCTATGATACAGATCAGCAGGATGATAAGAGCAATTACACTTCCGTATCCGACCTTGTTGTATGTGAAGCACACCTGATACATGTACATGGAAAGTGATCTGGTTGCATTTCCGGGGCCGCCTGATGTCAGCGCCTGCGCTGATTCAAAGAATTTCACGGTTCCGGAGAAGCTGAATACCAGCGATACAATGATCATCGGCTGCAGAAGCGGTGCAATGATGTACCGAAACAGCTTGAATCCGCCTGCTCCGTCAATTCTCGCCGCTTCAATGGTTTCTCCCGGTATATCAAGGAGTGCGCCGTAGAAAATAACAGAATAGAATCCCATTGCAACCCAGATGTCCATGACGCACAGGCACGCAAGTGCCGTGCTGGCCTGGCCGATCCAGGGCTGCACCAGATTCGAGAGCCCGATGCTGTCCAGAATCGAATTCAGCAGACCGTAGTTCGGCTGAATTTCATATATTTTCTGGAAAAGAGTACCTACCGCCACAGTCGGCAGTACCACCGGGAAAAATACCAGTGTACGAACGATGGTCTTGCATTTTCTGAGCCAAAACTGGAACATAAGCGCCATCAGAAGGCCCAGACCAACCTGTCCCACCGTAACCGCCAGAATATATCGGATGTTGACGTTCAAAGCCGTCCAGAAGTTTTTGTCCTTAAAAATCATTTTGTAGTTGTCTAAACCGCAAAATTCCCATTTCAGTCCCGGAGAGCCTGAAAAAAAGGTGTAATAGAAGGACCAGAAAATCGGTACGATAACTATTACGGTATATAAAATAAAGGCCGGAACTACGAACAAAGCGATCGCTTTTTTATCCTTAAGTACTGTTTTCATTGCTTCACTTCCTATAAGCTATCATGCCGATGTCGAAATTTTCTCATCCGGCTTGGCATCTTCTCAGGGCGACAAATTCACACTGCGCAGCTTCTGCACGGATGACTCCGTCATTTATCAGAAAAGGGAGCGCCTATCAGGCGCTCCCTTCTCCCCCAACAACCTGCGTGTTAATTTGAAAGATCGCTGGCATCCTGAATCAGCTGCATATATTCTTCTGCTGTGATATCTCCTGTCATAAGAGACTGTACCTGCTCCTGTGCCACGGAAGAAACCTCGCTGGAAAGAGTTGCCTCGAACCATGTGAAGGCAGATGTTGCCTTGTCAATCTCATCCAGAACGATCTGTGTGTAAGGCTTAATGTCGTCAGCAGATGCTGTATAGGTATAACCCTTTACCGTGCCCTGTGTCTCCATTGCCACATCGCCCATGTGCTCTACAAAGTACTTGATGAACCAACCGGTTGCCTCGTCATACTTGTCCTGAGACAGGCAGAGGATATTGCCGCAGTTCATGGAATATTCTGTGCTGGAGCTGATGCTCTCGTCTGCGATCGGAACATTGAAGAATCCGATTCCGTCCTCACCTGCTTTGTTGGCAGAGGTATCATTCAGGTTTGCTGCAAACCAGGAGCCGTTGTAGAACATTGCGGACTGACCGTTCATCAGCATCTGACCTGCTGTCGTCATATCGACGGTGTTGACACCTTCACCGAACCAGCCCTTTTCTGCCCATTCCTGAACCTTTGCGGCTGCTGCGACATAAACCTCATCCGTATAGGATGCCTCGCCGCTCTTTGCCTTGCTCATGGCATCTGCGCCGGCCGTTCTCACCAGATAAGCATTGATGACACGGGTGACACCCCACTTATCGGAACCGCCTGCGGAAAGAGGCTGGATTCCTGCATCCATCAGCTTCTGGCAATCCTCTTCGAACTCATCCCAGGTTGCCGGCGGATTCTCGATTCCTGCCTCCGCGAACAGCTCTTTGTTGTACCAGAAGCCTTCTACGTTAAGGCCAAGAGGAAGATCATAAATATCATCCGTGCCGGACAGCGTCTTCAGCAGAGACACTGCAGAAGGATCCAGTGCACTCTCGCAGTCATAGGTCTTCAGAAGTTCCGAAATATTCACAACCTTGCCTGCATCAATGTAATCAACCAGTGGTGCTCCGGCCTCATATGCGAACATATCCGGCAGATCATTGGAGGAAAGAAGTGTTGCAACCTTTGTCCTCAGATCATCAGAGGATACATATTCATACTCATAGGAGAAATTCGGATTAACCTCTGCGATATACTGATCTGCAATCTGAGTGATCAGCTCACCATTGTCGCTGTCCTGATCCCAGATCGAAAGAATCTTGAAGTTCTTTTCCAGCTGCGGGTCTTCCCCGGTGACCACAGCCGTTTCTTCAGAAGATTCCTCAGCAGTATCTGTGCTCTCGTCTGCACTCTCCTCCGAGCTCTCCTTTGCACCATCCGTACCGGAGCTGCTGGAGCTGGAACCGCAGCCGGCGAGCATCGTTGCTGCCATAGCAACCGACAACATACCTGCCAAAACCTTTTTCTTCATAAAAAAACCCTCCTTGTGAATATTCCGCAGGACATTCTTATGTCCTAAATACACAATATCACCAACAAGAAGAGTTCGTAAGTCGTCAATTTTCTATAAAATGTCCGGTTTTTATAGATCATTGCGTCACAATATTATATTTTTTGAGTGGGACGCCTTATTCCTTTGTGCTTATTTACGTCTCATTCTTATACTCGCTCGGCGTCTTCCCGACGTGTTTCTTGAACACGTCACAGAAATATCGATAATTATTGAATCCCACAGTTTTTGCAACCTCGTTGACCTTTTTCCCTTCCGCCAGAAATTTCTGTGCCTTCTGTATCCGCAGCTCTGTCAGGTACTTTACATAGCTCTTCCCGACTTCCTTCTTGAAAAGTATGCTGAGATACGTGGCATTCATATCCACCAGTTCTCCCAATTCTGTCAGTCCGATGTCACGGCTGTAGTTTTCATTGATATACTGCAGCAGCTGCCGGATGACATGATGGGAGGAGCCTTTTTGATCTGCCTCCATCTGGGATGCGATTCTGTGGACATTCTGCCTGACGTATTCTGCTGCTTCATCTGCAGACTCCAGCGACATGATTTTCTCGCATGGCACCAGCATAAAATCATCGTAATGCTTTCTTTTGCCCGCATAGATGCCCTGGATCAGACACATGAATCGATAGCATTCCTCTTTATATTCGGCATCTGAGCTGCTCTTTTTCCTGGCCTCCTGAAGGAAAATCTCCGCCTGCTCCGCAAACTCATCCGCATTTTCGGTCATCAATGCGTTGATCACCGGCTCGTCACCGTATGTTTTTACCTCTGTATGATTTTTTCTCAGCTCTTCTCTGTCTATTTTTTCAAATAATGTCTTTACTTTTTCGATTGTGATCGGCTTGTCGATATAGTCATACACTCCCAATGTGATGGCACGCTTTGCATAGACAAAGTCCGTATATCCGCTGATAATGATGAATTTGATATCCGGAAGCTCATCCTGCACCTCTTCAATCATGGAGAGTCCATCCAATGCCGGCATGCGAATGTCCGTAATCACAAGATCCGGCCGGCACTCTTTGATCACCCGGCACCCGTCCACGCCATTTCCGGCGGTTCCGACGATTTCCACATTCAAGCCCAGTCTTTTCACGATGGCCGTAAGTCCCTGCATTACAATGGCCTCGTCATCAACAATTACCGCTCTTCTCATCACTGCTCCCCCTCATCGGAAAACGAAAAAACACCGTTGTCCCTTCCCCGGCTTCACTTTCAAAGGAAACCGCATATTTTTCACCGTAATACAGCCGGATTCGCTCCTTGATGTTCTTGATGCCGTACCCGCTTTCCAGCCGACTGACATCGTCAATTCCTACCCCATTATCGTGTATGGTAATTTTAATCT
>CAVAJA010000076.1:0-3752 GCA_963588615.1 Lachnospiraceae bacterium
CCATATCAATATGCAGAATTTCCCGCAGATCACTCTCTTCCAGCCGACACGCAGCATTCAGCCGTTCTTCCAGCAATGCCGCATTCTCCTTTCGGATGGATAACCCGGCTGCCATCTTATGTCCTCCGAATTTCACGAACAGCTCACTGCACCTGCTGAGCTCTTCGAACATATCATAGGCTTCCATTGACCGCCCGGAGCCCTTCAAAATTCCAGGCTCATCCGAATCGGTCAGGACAATTGTCGGCCTGTGGTACCGTTCCCGGACTCGCCCTGCAATGATACCTGCCAGAGACTCATGACAATTCTCAAGGTAGAGCACAAGAACTCTGTGCCGATTCGGATCTGTGTCGGATTCCATTCGACGGTTTATCTCTCGAATCGCCTGTTCAAGTCCCTGCTCTGTCATAGATTTGCGGCTGTCATTCAGCTGCTTTAAATCTCCTGCCAGGATCATCGCGCGACTCTCATCCTTCTCCATGAATAACTCCAGAGCCCGCGCCGCCGTGTCAAGTCTTCCTGCAGCATTCAGACAGGGACCCAGCACAAACCCCGCGTGATAAACAGACAGTTCCTGCGCCTGAAGTCCGGAAACCGCCAGAAGGCATCGGATTCCCGTATTATCCGTACGCATCAATTCCTTTAACCCGGCACGAACAATCAGCCGGTTCGGCCCTGTAAGAGGCATGACATCACAGATCGTAGCAAGAGCCGCAAACCCAAGGAGTTCTCGGATCACCGCAGTGGGTTCCGATTCCAGAGCAGATTTCTCCTCGGTAAAGTCCGGATCTCCCAGAAGAATTCTCGCCAGCTGGAATACCACCACTGCTCCGCAGATCTGCGGGAAATCGGCCTTAGGCTTTCCCGTGGAGGAGTCCGGAATCCACGGCTCCGCAATGACATCCGCAGGAGGATAGATGTATTCTTTTTCTCCATTCTTCAGAATAAACGGAATTTCATGATGATCGGTCACAATTACCGTAAGACCGGCATCCTTTGCCTTTTGAAGCGGTGATACTGCCGCAATCCCGTTGTCGCACGTGATCAGCGTATCCGTGCCGTCTGCTATGGCCTCCTCTACCAGGCGGTCGTTGATTCCGTAGCCGTCCCTCAGCCGCTCCGGAATTCTTGCACTCACCTTCCCGCCAAGATAATCCATCAAACGCCACAGGATATAAGTGGAACAGATTCCATCCACATCATAATCTCCGATGATCCGTATGCTTTTCCCTTCCAGAATCTTATGACGCAGAACAAAGGCAGCATCCTTAAGCCCCGGAATATCCTGCGGCTTTGTCAGATCCGCAATTGTCCCGTGCAGGAACTCCCGCATCTGCTCCGCATCCGTAAGATCCCTGTTCCGCATCACCCGAACCGTAACAGGAGACAGGGACAGCTGTCCTGCAATTTTCTGAAAATCTGCCTTCTTGGCATAAATCATCCACTTTGCCATCGCATCCTCATCGACACAAAAGGCTTCAGCACCCCAAACGGGAAGCTGAAGCCTACCTTCATGATACCCTGCTCCTGCAGCCATTTTGCGGCCGCCCGCACAGATATGCCGTCAAACAAATCTCAGACCACCGTCTTGTCGCGTACCGACTTTTCGTGCTGTGCCTTGCGCTCCGCCTTATCTGCCGCCTTTTTCTGACGGGCATATCGTCCGCTGTCATCATGCTTGGGCGGGAATTTCTTCCGAAGCATCAGCCAGAACGATGAGCTCAGGCAGACAGAAGAATAGCAGCCTGCAACAATGCCTGCCATGATGGGCAGTGCAAACTCCCGAATGGAGGACACTCCAAGAATATAGAGTGTGAAGACCATCAGGAACGTCGTCAGGGATGTGAACAAGGATCTCGTCAGAGTGCCGGTAATCGATCGGTTGGCCAATTCCACAAGATCTGTGTCCTTTCTCTTTTTCTCCAGATTTTCACGAACGCGATCAAAAATAACGATCGTTGCATTGATGGAATACCCGACGATGGTCAGCATGCAGGCCACGAATGTGGTGCCTACGCTGATCCGCAGAACTGCGTATACCGTCAGAACCACCAGCACGTCATGCGCCAGGGCCAGGATTGCTGCAGCACCAAGACGCATATCCTTAAATCTGAACCAGATGTAAATCAGCATCAGAACCAATGCCACAACAACGGCAATCACCGTGTCCCTCTGCATCTCAGAGGAGACTGTAGAACTGATGGTTTCTGCCTGAATGGAGGACTCCTCCACACCGAAATCCTTTACCAGAAGGTTGTTCAGTTCCTCGCGCTCTGTCATATCCAGCGTTCTGGTCTTGAAAATCACCTGATTGCTGCCTGCAACCTTCTGAACCTGTACATTGGCATCCCCGGTCACCTGCTCAAAATCGGGAACAATCTGATCGTTGATCTCGTCCAGAGAGTACTCTTCATTGAAGGTTACGCTGGTGGAAGTTCCGCCCACGAAGTCAAGGCTGTAGTTCAGGATCTTATCCCCCTTTGCTCCGTGTACGCCCATGAACACAAATCCACAGACAATGACGACTGCCGAGATTGTCATGAACGTCTTTCTCTTCTCCACAATTTTCAAGGTCTTCATATCCCTGCCGACGCCATACCACTTTTTATCCTTGGCGAACAGCGCATAAAAGGCCTTCATATACCACTTCGTGACAAAGAGTGCCGTGAACATCGACAGGAGAATACCGATCGCCAGAGTCTGGGCAAACCCCTTCACGGAACCGGATCCCAGAAGATACAGAACCGCAGCCGCAATCAATGTGGTGACATTTCCGTCGATGATGGCCGACAGTGCCTTGCTGTAGCCATTGTCAATTGCATTTTTTACCGATTTATTCGCCCTCAGCTCCTCGCGGATTCTCGCAAAGACAATCACATTGGCGTCCACTGCCATACCGATGGACAGCAGAATACCTGCAATGCCGGGGAGTGTCAGTGTCACTTCGAATCCGACAAGAATGATGCTCTCCAGGCCAATATAAGTCAGCAGTGCGAGACTGGCTGCAAGTCCCGGAATGCGATACTGCACCAGCATGAAAAGAATTACCAGTGCCACACCGATCAAACCGGCCAGAAGGGAGGTGTCGATCGCATCCTGACCCAACTGCGCGCCCACCACATTGGAGCGGATCTCTTCAAGTTCAACGGAGAGTCCTCCGATTCGAATGGTCGAGGCAAGATTTCGTGCAGATTCAATCGTGCTCTCTCCTGTAATGACAGCCTGCCCGTTGGTGATTGCCGCCTGCACAGTAGGAACGCTGATGAATTCCCCATCATAATAAATGGCGATGCTCTCGCCGTTCTCATATGCTCTGGTCGTAGCATCCGCAAATTTCTGTTTACCCTCATCCGTGAAGGTCAAGGACACCACAATCTCCTGGTTGCTCATGCTGTCACTCTGATATCCTGCCTGAGCATCTGCTACATCCGTGCCCTCCAGGACAACATCGCCGTCTGCGATCAGCGTATCCAGATCTTTATTGAGCGTATATCCTCCGCTCGTCGAGCTGTAGGAATAGTTTGCATTTCCATCATCATCCGTCTGACGAATGAAATACAGGGATCCGGGACGTCCCAGCTCCTCCAGAATCTGGTTTGCATCGGACACACCGGGGATCTCGATGTTGATCCTGTTGGTTCCCTCCCGGTATACCTGAGCCTCTGTACTGTAAGACTCTACCCTCTGCTGCAGCTTGTACACGGTGTCATCCATGTCTGCATCCGAAGGAGACTCCTCTCCCACAGCCTGAT
>CAVAJA010000077.1:0-9166 GCA_963588615.1 Lachnospiraceae bacterium
CCCAAGAGATGCCGTAAAGGACCAGCTCGCCTTCGGATTCTGGCGCAATGCCCAATAATGGTATTCCAGGCTGGTCGGTTCCTCCAGGTCATCGGCATCCAAAATATAGACATACTCTGCCTCTGCTGCTGCGATGCCCCTGTTCCTTGCCGCACTCGGCCCGGAATTCTCCTGATGCAGCACTTTGATTCTCCGATCCGTCAGGGCCAGCCGCTCCAATAATGCAAGCGATTTTTCATCAGATGAGCCATCATCTACAATGATCCACTCAAACCAGGGAAAGGTCTGATTCACAACACAGCGATAGGTCTGTTCGAAATATTTCCCGGCGTTATAGAACGCCGTAACAATCGAGATCAACGGCTCTGCATCCGTCACCAACGGGCGCTCCCACGCCCTTAAACCAGGCTGATCTTTAAAGTTAAATTCCATCCCTTCTCCCCCTGATACAGGAAATCAGTGCCCGGAACTTCCGGTCTATCCTGCATCTTGATTGTCTATCCCATCCTCTCCTGAATGAGATGAACTACACATTCGAAACTTTATCACAGTATCATCGCTTTTTTAATAACAGTATGGCAAAAAAAGCATCAAATATGACTGGATTTTTAATTTGCACAGTGGTTCAGAAGATCCTATTTTTATATGAAACCGCTGCTGATTCACAAAAAAAGCACCCCGGCAGATCTGCCGGGATGCAGGGAAGCCCATCATAAGCCCATAGGGAATAACCGATACCCTTTGTGCTGCGTTTTTTCGAATTCCTTTTCCTGTTAATACAGAATGATATATGCGGTATTTCCTTCAAAATAGATGCTGTCTTTTTCTTTCTGCCCGGTGCCCTGCTCCGTAAGAAGCTCCTCCGGGTACTCCACCTGCGTGAAATCCCGGTTTCCCACCACCTCCAGAATCGGCAGCTGATTCCAGGAAGCTGTCCACCTCACCTGATTGTTCTCACAGTACCCAAAGATACCGTCATAATAATACTTTTTATTTTCCGGCTGATAGAATGCCACTTCCATGACGACCTGCCCGCTTTCCTCCTCATATTCCTCAATTTTCTCCAACATCATATAGGCTCGAGCCGTATCCATGCCATACACTTTATACATATCCACGCCGAACTGAAGGCAATTCCACACATTCACAAGCAGCAGAACCGCCCCGGTGGCCGCAGCCGTCCGAAGCACATATTTTTCGCAGCACACAGCCCACCGCATTTCGTTTTCCTGGTTCATCACCGCTGCAACCAGCGGCAGCATCCAAAAACCTACGAGCGTTCTCTGTGAAAACCACAGAGAAACTACAAACGGGACAAAGAGCAGCACATAAACCGCCGCAAATCGAAGAACATACAGTACAAACCTCACCAGCACGTGATCTTTGCAGCATGCAATGCGCAGAATTCCCTGCAGCAGCAGTGCGATGAGCAGGACGGTATACAGCACGCTCAGGCAATTTCCGGTATACGGCGCCATTCGGTACAGATTTTTCTGAGCCTGCAGCATCGATTCCCATATCTCTCCTGCACGGTAGGAGGTAATCCTTTCACTCTGGAACAGGACTCTCGTAAAAAGAAGCTGCACTGCCGCGGCAAACACATATACCATTCCCGAATAGAATGCCTGCAGAAAGAACCTTTTCGGGCGAAAGCATCCGCTCTTCACATTTCGTCCCAGCAGCATCACGACAACCGCTGCGTAATAGAACATCACAATCTGATACAGTCCGCCGGCAGCTGCCAGCAGGATAAAGGATTCCAGGAACCGCTTCCAGCTGCTTTTCGAAGAATCCAAAATCACTTTTCCCGCCGCAAGAGAAAGATATAAGCCAAGCGGATAATACAGATTGACCTCTGAAAATTGCAGCCAATCTGTAAAAAAGGGATTCACCACCGCAATGCAGCAGCACAGGAACAAGATCGACCGGCAGACAGATCCGCAGGATTCCTCATTGCAGCACGATCTTACAATTTTCCAGAGCGTTATCCCGGACAGACACAGGAATACGATCGCGACAACATTCACCCACGGCTTGACAAGAAGGCTGGCATATCCCGGCAGTGCAAAAGCCAGGAACAGGAGCCCCCGTGTATAACGTCCCGCCGAAAAGCATGAATACACGGCTTCCCCCATCACCGCCTGCACGTACCCCTCCTGCATGGCATCCAGGCTCTGAGAATTCTTCAGAGCAAACCACGTATCATTTCCGTAATGCATCGGCAGGTAGGCACAATAGGCCACAACGATGAGCAGAATTAAAATCCCGATATACTGCAGCTCATCATTCCCGGCAGACGGATTTTTCCCTTGGAGATCCTTCTTATCTTCCCGCAGCATTTCTTCACTTTGCCGTGCCATTCAAATCCCCCTTTCCATATCCTTATCAACAAGGCCAACCGATTCTGTTTCCCGCACGAACCGTCACCGCTCATTGCGTTTCAACGCAATTCCGATATCAGAAAACGCCATCTGCATCCGATAGGTCACCGTGCGCGCCAGCCGGTAGATCAGCCGCATTCCTGCAGAAAGCTCCCGGTCATGCTGAATGATGAAAACGTGACATACCCGGATTTTATTGTGCCGAACCCAGACATTCAGAAGCCGCTCTCCCATGAACCCGAAAATCCGCTGCTGATAGTCACTGTATTCGCTCAGCACTGTCTGTTTCTCCAGTTCGAACAGAATCGGGAACAGCCAGCGGCAATACGCATCCAGCAGTTCTTTCTTGCAGATCATCATGTTGAGGTAGCAGGTGACGTTTCCCTTCAGATAGACATCATAATCCGTGACATATTCCGGGCAAAGCTGCTCGATGATCCTGCGCACGCGCACCAGATCCCGATCCTTTCCGCAGCTTTTGCTGTACTCCTCGCGCATGGAGCACTTCTGCACCGCAATCTGCGGCAGGATCATTTCGAAACGGCCAAGAATATGCTCTGCCTCTTCATAAGACAGGATCCCGGCATCCTTCCAGCAGATCGAAAACTGCCGCCTGTAATGCACCAGACCGATCACGTCATCCTCGGTGTTCTTCCAGATCCAGTACAGGGCGGTCAGCTCACAGAAAAAAGCATTTTTTTCCGAGATATTGTCGCCGCTGTCATCATAGCAGTCCGCCTCTATATGCGGGTGCTGTGCCGCCCCCGCCTGAATCAGACGGTAACCCGGCATCGGACGAAATTCTGTATTCTTATGTGTGACGACATAGATTGACATCGGCCGGACTATCCCTTTATGACACTCTTAATCTCATAGACGCGGATTCCGATCCACCGGCTGAACACGATGCGCAGCCACGGGAAAATGCTCGTGATCCGATTCAAGATGTGGTACAGCAGCAGATACAGATTTCTCCCTTTTGTATCCGTCTTCCAGCCGCAGGCCTCTGCGTATCTCTCCCACAGCTTTCCGTAATAATTGTGATTTCCCACAATCCAGGGTCTCTCGTCCCCCATATAGTGGACGATCACCGGATTCTCCAGCATCCTCCGGTAGGCCTCCTTTCCGGGAAGAAGGCGTCCCCACACCAGATGCCGCTCCACGAACCACACCGGAAACCACGGAAGATTCGGATTCATATTGTACGTTGGCTGCAGCATCTGTACATGTCCCTTGCAGCAGGCATTCAGGATATCCTGATCGTTGAACCGTATGCGGTCTTTGTTGGCAATCAGATAACGGATGAACCGCTCCGTCAGGTTATTCTCCCGCCATGCCCTGACATTGATCAGCATCACTCCCGCATTGTAATAAATATCTCCTTTGGAGAAGCCGATGGATCTCTGCATAATCTTCGTCGGCATATAGGCCTCCGGAACGGCCGCCGCCCAGATATCCTCCGAGAGCTGCATTTTGGCCAGCGCCTTCAGGGATCCGTTTACAATGGTGTCCCCATCCAGATACAATACCTTGTCAATGGAATCCGGAAGGTACTGCGTCAGAAGAAGCCTTGCGTACACAATCGGACGGAACCCGTTTGCATCGTCAAACGCATCGGTTCGGTCCATAAAGTCCCGAATATCGATAAAATGAATCCGGGAAGTCCAGTCGGCATAGCGGTTTCTGGCCTCCTCCGATATTCCATTTTCCAGGACATAGATTTCCATCTCCATGTCCTTGTTATTCTCCAGCACGGAGAACAGCGAAACCCCGCAGGGCTTCTCAAAATTTCCGTCCGTAATATAAACGATATTCAATCGTTCCATTCTCCGGCTCACCTGCCTTCTGTATTTTTCAGGATCTCAAGGCACTCCAGATATGCCCGATATCTTTCCGGATATCGCATTCGAACATAGAATCGGTACATTCTGCCGACCGTCGGCATCCGACACGCGCGCTCAAGGGCACTGTACATTCTCTCCCGGAGATCTCCCCCGCCGGATGTGCCGCCTTCCATCGGCATCACCATGCTCACATATTTGATGCGCAGACAATGGAATCTCACCCACACGTTCAGCATCAGCTCCGCGATGTATCCGTAAACTCTGTCGTGATTCCCAGCAGCCTTCGATGCCCCGATCTCGATCTCCGTCTCCTGCAGAATCTGAAAAAGCCACCCGCAGTAGTCATCGAACAGCGGCTGTTTCATGATCATCATATTACAGTAGGAGACATGCCGCCCCATCAGCACCTGCCGCCACGTTTCCGCATATTCCGGAGCCCTTCTGCAAAGGACTTCTTCAAACACTGCCAGATCCTCTCCCTGCACGCAGGTGAGCAGATTCTCTTTGGAAGTCATCGGCGATGGTCCCAGGGGAAACGGGAGGATGACATCATATTCCCCCATATACTTCAGGATGTCTCCTTTTGAAAGCAGGTGCTGTGCTGCCTCCCTCTGCGGAACCAGATACAGTTCAAACACATCGGGTCGGTCCGGCTTTCCCAGAAATCTTCGGTAATGACACAGTCCCTTGACTCCCGCGCTGCAGTTCTTCCACGCCCAGAAAAGAGCGGTCAGTTCGCAATAGTCCCTGTTCCTGCCGGAGATCTCCTCTCCCTCATCGTCTCGCCGGTATCCTGTATGGAGATCAAGATCCGCAGCTCCCACCTCCAAAGGAACAATATATTCCGGGAGCTTCGCCTCGATTCTGCTCTGCGTCGCCGCAAAAACACTCAGCTCCAGCTTCTTATCTGCGGAAAATCCGCACATACCACCCATCAAGCCACGCCCTTCTTCCTGTTCCCCTCGGGAAAAGGATATTGACCAGATTACGCCTTCGCTCGACGTTCTCCCTTCCTGCACTGTTCTCACGAATTTTCCAGTCGGTAATGCCCTCATCCAGGCGGAACAGCAGCTCCTCGTAATAATCCGTCTTCCGCGCATACTTCCAGAACTCGTGGGCATAATCCTCGGTCGGCCGATGCCACGGCTTCATAAAGCCCGCATAATGGATGATCTTCGGGTGCCTCCTGGCCTCCTGATACTCCTTCTGGATCTCATCCGGCGCATAGCTGATGACATTCTTCACGCGGTAATGATCGCAGTCCGTCAGGAGATTCCAGGACATATCGAGGAATTTCACCCTCCCCTCACAGTACTTGTTCAGCACATCCTGATCGTTGTACTGATATCTTTCCGAAGCGAATCGAAGCCATTCATCCAGTGTATAGGCCTTACGTATTTCCTTCTCGTTGAACAGCAGAATCCCGGCCTGAAAATAATCATAGGGATTCGTCATTCCCAGCTTTTCTTTGGCATACTTCATGGCAGGACGGTTCGCTCCGTTGATCTGACCCGTAAAGTCCACGTCTCTGACGGCTGCCAGCATATACCCATCCAGCTCGGTCTGATACAGTTCTGCGACATCTGCCGCAATGATCGTATCACAGTCCAGATACAGCACCTTTTCGTAGTCCGGCAAAACCGTCTGAATCAGAAAGCGGTAATAGGTCTCCACACTGATGTGGGCATTGGCCTGCAGCTGATAGTCTTCCAGCAGGATGCCGGGATGGTAGAACCGAAGCGATACATTGGAGAAGCCTCTGCCCATCTGCATCAGCGTTTCCTTGTTCTCCTTTGAGAGATCTGTGCTGATCAGCACCACATCGTAGTTGTATTCCGCCGTGATGTGCTCCAGCATAGACTGATAGCAGGCGGCGAACATCGGAACGAAATAATTGTTGGCCGCAAAGACCACCGGAACGCAGTTGTTCGGAAACGCCGGCCGCAGGGTCAGCTCTCTTTTTTCCGTGTCTTCGATCAGCACGCACTGCAGCTCCTTCCTGCGTATCCCGGGGTTCGTCTCCATCAGATGCAGCAGCCAGATGTTGAACAATCTCTCCGCAAGATGTCCCGGTGTCCTTAAGGCCTCTGTGCTGTAATGCGCCATGTGGGATCTTCTGCAGAACTCCTCCAGCACGTCGAACAGCCACTCGGAGTATGCAATGAACAAATCTCTGCGCATGATGAACATATTGCAGAAACAGGAAAAATGGCCATCTGCAAACCTGCGGGCTGCAGGCGCATAGTCCGGAAATTTATCCTCCAGAACCTCCAGCATCCGCTCAAAATCTTCATAGTGAAGCCTTGATGCATTCTGATACTGCTCTCTCGGAGTGCTGCCCTTTGCCTCCAGCGCACGCAGATCCTTGCTGGACGTCGTAATAACATCGGCATCCTTCAGGCATTCCTGCACGCATTCCTCTGTCCAGCCGTATTTTTCCTCGCATTTTTTCCCGAGGAAGGGCTCAATGACATTCCCGTATCCGTCTTCCTTATACTCCTTCCCGCTGAAGTTAAAATACCGACGGTAATGGCAGAACCCATAATACTCCGCATCCAGATTTTTCCACGCCCAGTACTGGGCCGTCACCTCGCAGTATTCCGAATTCTTCGCAGAGATATGATCTCCGACATCGTCATGCAGCATATTTTCCAGATAGGGGTGTCCCTTCACTGCCGTTCCGACCTGAATCGGTGTATAAATCGCACTCTTTGCATAGCTGCAGTCCTTGTGGCAAGAAACCAGTATCCGATATCTCATCCTACCTCCCCTTCACGCCCTCCGTGAGAAAGCAATTCTCTTCCAATCCGGAAATGCTGCAATCAAACATATAAAACCTTTCGAAAACCGCCGTTTATCTCCTGCGAATGCTCCAGCCGCAGTCCATCGAAACAACACCGAGGTTATCCCGTCCGGTTCCGGTCAGCGGCACCACGGTGAAATCAATGCAGTGATCAATGCAGTCGCAGATTACCCCCGCTTCATCGTAAATCAAAAGATCCAGGTAATAATATCCCTGCACCAGATGCAGCTGTGCAATCGTCAGCTCGAAATCGGTCTCCCTTAAGAGGCGAACATTCTCCTCGTATTGCCAGTTGCTCTCAATCGTTGCACAGTGTCCTCCGTATTTATTGAAGATCTTTACAACCACATTCGCCTTCACCGCCGGCCTGTCGGACACAATCCTCCCGCTAAGAATCAGGGAATCCTCCCTGCCGAACTCCAGACAGGGCCTGTGGTCTGCATCCTCTGCTGTGAATTCTGCAAACCGCACTTCCTGATTGCCGCTTCGCTTGGCTCTCCTGCTGCATTGAACAGACAGTGCTTCCTTCCAGTGCTCGTCGATCTCCGGTTCGCCCTCTTCGCGGCGCTCCATCGCCAGCCGCCTGGATGCCGCATCCTCCATGCTCTCAAGATACTTCGCACAGACTTCCCGCGGTTCTCCGCTGCATCGAATCCGTCCTCCCTCGAGCCAGATTACCTTGCTGCAGATGTTCTCGATCTGCTCCATGGAATGCGAGACGATTACAATGGTCGTTCCTTCTTCCTTGATTTTCAGCAGCTTATCCAGACATTTTTTCTGAAAATTAGCATCTCCCACCGCCAGAATCTCATCCACCAGCAGAATGTCAGCATCCACATTGATGGCAATGGAAAAGGCCAGACGCATGTACATCCCGGAAGAATACGTCCGAACCGGGTGATCAATGAAGGCCTCAAGCTCTGAAAATCGAATGATCTTATCCATCTGCGCATCGATCTCTTTTCTGGTCAGACCGAAGATGGATGCATTGATGTAAATGTTCTCTCTTCCTGTCATATCAGGATGAAAGCCTGCCCCCAATTCGATCAGGCCCGAAACTCTTCCCTTCATTTCGATGGTTCCGCGTTCCGGGTAGAGAATGCGGTTCAGCAGCTTCAATGTTGTACTCTTCCCGCAGCCGTTATGACCAATAAGACCAAGAACCTCCCCTGCCTCAACTTCGAAGCTGATGTCATCGAGGACCATGCTGATCTCATAGGCATTGCGCTGATGCTGAAGGACCCGATCCTTAAATGTATGACTTTTATCCTTGTAGATTCTGTACCATTTGCTGACATCCTTGACACGAATGCGGATGTCCCTGCCATTCTCCGGTTGTATCTGCATCTTTAGCCTCGCTATTCTTCGTACTCCTATAACTCCTCAGCGAACCGCCTCTTGCACCTTCCGAAAATAAGAAACCCGATTATCAGAACGATGATTCCCTCGATAAATGGAATCATCACCTCATACATTGCCGGCCACGCATGGAAATAGAAAATCTTCTGATACACGCCGCAGATATATGTGAACGGATTGATCGAAATGAAACACAGAAAGGCCCGGTTGTCGATTCCATCCACCGTATACATGATCGGGGATGCCCACACCCAGGCCATAAGAATGACATTGATGACATATTCCAGATCCCGCAGGTACACCGTTGTGCACGCGACCAGAAAGGCCAGCCCAAGCGCAAAGAGATATTCCGCTGCAACGATCGCAGGCAGCAGCACCAGCTGCACCGAAAACCCGATTCCTGACACCACAAGGAAAGCTGCCATAACAAGGAAGGACAGCAGCATATTCACAAGCTTTGCCGTGACCTCCCCGATGACCAGGACCTCCCTCGGGAAATAGATTTTCTTGACCATCTCCGAGTTGTACACAATGCTGCCGGTTCCCTGCGAGAGGGAATCCGAGAAGAACGTCCACGGCAGCATTCCCGTCATCAGGAAGATATAATAATTTTCCATGCTGTTATGGAATACCACCGTAAAGACTACTGAGTAAATCAAAATCTGGAACAGCGGACTCAGAAATGCCCATAAAAACCCCAGCACCGATTTCTCATATTTTCCGCGAAGCTCGCGTCGAACAAGTGACGCAATCATGTCGTGATACTCGCAAATTTCCTG
>CAVAJA010000078.1:0-12306 GCA_963588615.1 Lachnospiraceae bacterium
CGAAATCGGCGGCTGTCAGGGCCAGCAGCTCCCCCTCGCGGATACCGCACCAGTAGAGCATTTCAAAAGCGTAATAGGAACGCGGCTTGTCCATCATCTCAAAAGAAAATTTCTTATATTCTTCCCTCGTCCAGAACAGCATTTCCTCGTGCTCATCGCTTCCCATACTTCCTGCCTTGGCCGCTGGATTGGAACGTAAATCGTAATAACGCACCGCATGATTAAAAATAGCAGACAGCTGATTGTGCACCGTTTTCAGATAGGACTGGGAATATGGCTTTTTCTTCTCATCCCGATAAGAAAGTAATTCGTTCTGCCAGGCAACGACCTCTTTTGTGGAAATCTCACTGATTTTCAGCTTGCCGAAATAAGGCAGTATCTTTGTGCGGATGATATGCTCCTTTGTCAGCCATGTGTTCTCCTTCAGACGGCTCTTCATATCCCGGACATACAGCTCTGTGAAGGCTTCAAAGCTCATATTCATATCGGACGAGTTCTGCAGCTGAAACATTCGCTCCCATTCCTGTGCTTCTTTCTTGGCAGCAAATCCGCGCTTGCATTTCTGCTTGCGCTCGCCCTTCCAATTCACATATCTCGCCATCACATACCAGCTTCCATTGTCTTCGTTTTTAAATACCGGCATTACTCGTTCTCCTTTCCTGTTCCGTAGAGTCTTTCATAGAAATACTGGCGGTTCACCCGTCCCGCGATCGTGATAAAGCCCTTCTCCTTCAGCTCGACATTCAACTGATGGATCAGCTTATAGGCATACGGCTTTGATACGCTGAGCTCCTGTGCCACTTCTTCTACACGAATAAACTTGTTCTCCATATGATTGCCCCTTTCCATTGTTAAACTTATTTGTTTAGTTGTCGTTTTATTGTACTAAGCTTATTTGTTTGTGTCAAGTGGTCATCGGAATAATATTAAACTTTTTTGTTTTATATTCCTTGACGTTTCCTAAGCATATCTGCTATACTCACTGTGAAATACATACAAGGAGCGAATATGTTATGGCGATTGGCGAGCGAATACATTTTTTCCGCATTCTGCGCGGAATGACACAAAAATACCTTGGTACAATGGTCGGCTTTCCCGAACGAAGTGCCGATGTACGTCTGGCACAATATGAAACAGGTACAAGAAAACCGAAAGCGGAACTTACTGCTGCTCTAGCACAGGCTCTTGATGTTTCCCCTCATGCCCTCGATGTGCCGGATATCGACAGCTACGTCGGACTCATACATACCCTCTTTACCCTTGAGGACTTATACGGTCTGACGATCAGCGAAGCAGACGGTGAGGTTTGTCTGAAGGTCAACACCGCCAAAGGCAAGGACGCGCACGAACTGCTGAAACTTCTATATGCTTGGAAAGAGCAGGCTGATAAGCTGTCTTCAGAAGCAATCAGTAAAGATGAATACGACAACTGGCGTTACCACTATCCGACGTTCGATGCCACACAAACCCGTTCAAATGTCCCGTCACAGGAACTCAGCGATGCACTGGTCGGAATGCTCCGTGATCAACCTGAATCAGATAAATAAAGACGTCAAAAAGCCCTTAGCTATGGATTCATATCCACAGCTAAGGGCTTTGTTTATAATATGGATTCGTTCAGAGCTAAGCGGAGTTTGGACTCCTTGACTCTAAACACCTGTCGCACAACCACCAGTCAATCATTCCCTAACCCGAAAACCACCGGATCACAAGAATAATGGTGCTCATGCAACTGTTATCAATTTGTTATCAAAAGACTTCTTGAAATGCCGCAAACCCGCATAAATACTGGGTTTTTTCAGCATCTCAGATTATTCAAGCTCAATTGTTCCCGGCGGCTTACTCGTCAGATCATAGAGTACGCGGTTCACGCCCTTCACCTCGTTGATGATGCGGCGCATGCAGATCTGCAGGACATTCCACGGAATCTCTGCAGCCTCAGCAGTCATGAAGTCTGAGGTCAGAACGCCGCGAAGTGCCACGGCGTAATCGTAGGTACGACCATCGCCCATGACACCGACACTGCGCATATTGGTCAGGGCGGCGAAAAACTGCCCTTTTCCCATATCGATGCCGCCCTTCTCGAGCTCTTCACGGAAGATCGCATCGGCATCCTGTACAATGCGGACCTTTTCAGCTGTCACTTCACCTACAATGCGGACACCCAGTCCCGGTCCCGGGAAAGGCTGACGGAATACCAGTGCTCTGGGAAGGCCCAACTCCAAGCCGGTCTGGCGAACCTCATCTTTGAAAAGGTCCCGGAGAGGCTCCACGATTTCTTTGAAATCTACATTTTTCGGCAATCCGCCCACATTGTGGTGGGATTTGATCACGGCACTTCCGGATCCGACCGCACCGCTCTCGACAACGTCCGGATAAATGGTTCCCTGTGCAAGGAAGTCCACCTGCCCGATCTTCTTCGCCTCTTCCTCGAATACCTTGATGAATTCAGCGCCGATGATCTTGCGCTTTTTCTCCGGATCCTCTACGCCAGCCAACAAGCCATAGAAGCGATCTGCCGCATTGACGCGGACAAAGTTCAACTCAAAATCGCCCTTCGGACCAAAGACGGCCTCAACCTCATCGCCCTCGTTCTTGCGAAGGAGTCCGTGATCCACGAATACACAGGTCAGCTGCTTGCCGATCGCTTTTGCCAGGAGTGCTGCTGCAACCGAGGAATCCACGCCGCCGGACAATCCCAGCAGTACTTTGCCATCGCCGATTTTCTCGCGAAGCTTCTGAATCGTCTCCTCTGCAAAGGATGCCATCTCCCAGGTTCCCTGACAGCCGCAGACATCAATGACAAAGTGGCGAAGGATCTTCATACCCTCTTCCGTATGTTCCACTTCCGGATGGAACTGCACCGCGTAGAGCCTGCGCTCCGGATCCTCCATTGCTGCCACCGGACAGTCTGCCGTATGCGCTGTGATATGGAATCCTTCGGGTACCTGAGCGATATAATCGGTATGGCTCATCCATACCGTCGACTCCGGCTTTACATCGCAGAACAATGCAGATGCCGCATCGTCTACCACCGTGTTGGTGTGTCCATACTCGCTGACAGGCGCCGTTGCCACATTTCCGCCGAGGCGGTATGCCATCAGCTGTGAACCGTAGCAGATTCCCAGAATCGGCACTCCGATGTCAAAGAGCTCCTTTGCATAAGTAGGAGAGGTCTCCTCATACACACTGTTGGGACCGCCGGTCAGAATAATTCCCTTCGGATTCATTGCCTTCAGTTTGTCCAGCGAGATGGTGTAGGGATGAATTTCACAATACACCTGATTCTCGCGGACTCTCCTGGCGATCAGCTGTTTGTACTGCCCGCCGAAATCCAGAACTACAATCAATTCTCTTTCCATACGCACCTTTTGCTTTCCGCTATGAGATCTGAAATGTGCTGCTACTGCTGATACCGGAATCAAACCTCCGCACGAGAACATGTCCTACCTGAAGCCTGAAACCTTTTGACCCTTGTATCGATCAATAAATGATCCTTCGGATACATACATACGCACGATAGGTTGCTGCGCTGTATTTGATCCCCGTTGCTGCCGTACTGGCATGTACTACCGTTCCATTTCCGATATAGAGTGCGACATGTCCGGGATAGCAGATGATATCCCCCGGCAATGCATCCGCCAACGAGGATACCGCAATGCCGGCGCTTCTCTGCGACACATCTGTACGACCGATGGAATAACCAAAATGTGCGTATACCAGAGATGTGAATCCGGAGCAGTCCGTTCCCTCCGTCAGGCTGTTGCCTCCGTACACGTAGGGATTGCCCACAAACTGACAAGCATAATTCGCAACCGACTGACCCGACACACCGCTGGAACTCACCGGCGTAGAGGACGTTCCGGATGAACTGCCGGACGAACTGCTGCTCGATGAACTGTCATCTGCTGTAGATTCTTCCGTATCCGCAGTGCTCTCCGACGTCGCTGTGTCGGATGTTGTCTTATCGGATGTTGTCTTATCGGTTGTGCTGTTCTTCTTTGCAGCCTCTTCCGCAGCCTTTTTAGCAGCCTCTTCCGCAGCCTTCTGCGCAGCGGCCTGCCGCTCTGCCTCTGCCTTGGCCGCCTCCGCCTCTACTGCAGCCGACAGCTCCGCATTCTGCGCTTTCAGCTGTACTGCCAGCTCCTGCGCTGCAGCCTGCGCTTCCTCCAACTGTGCACTGATGTCTTCATTCTTGGCTTCCAGCTCATCCACAGTCTCCTGAAGAGCTTCCTGCTCTCCCTCCAGACCATGTTTGGATTCTTCCTGCTCTGACTTTTCCTCCTCGAGCTGCTGCTGGATCTCTGCTACCTGCCGCTGCACCTCCTGAAACTCCTCAAGCTTCTTGCGGTCATATTCATAGAGCTGCTCCACGTAATCCACTTTATTCAGAATATCCGAAAAAGAAGTCGCCTTCATCAGAATCTGTACATACGTGGCATTTCCCTGCTCATACATATACTTGATGCGCTGCTTCATGGCCTCATAGCGGGCCTCTTCATCCGCTTTTGCGGCGTCATACTCTTCCTGCTTAACAGCGATCTGATCATCAAGATCTGCAATGGTCTCCTCCAGCATCTGAATGCTGGCGAGGATCTCCACCAACTGAGAATTTTTCTCTTCCAGTTCCTCGTTTATTGCATCTTCCTGACTCTGCAGACTGGATGCCTCACTCTGCGCTGCACTGAGCTGGTTCTTTGTTTCATTTGTTTTCTTCCGAAGACTGTCCACCGAAGAAGCACAAACTCCTGACGATGGTCCGACTGCCAGAACAACTGCCAGCAATACGGATAAAAATCTCCTGTTTCGGAATTTTCTGTTCCTGCAGTGTCTTATAAAATGAATGGTCATGAACAATAATCCTGCTCGTCTGTCTTCAAAAATGTAAATAACATCAGAAACGTTCTGATTAAAGCTCGCAGTTCCCTACCGTCCGGGGGAATGGCAGAACATCACGAATGTTCTCCATGCCGGTCAGGTACATAATTGCACGCTCAAATCCAAGCCCAAAGCCGGCATGCCGAACGGAGCCGTAGCGGCGAAGATCCAGGTAGAAATCGTACTGGCTCTTGTCCATCCCCAGCTCATCCATTCGTTTTTCCAGAACGGACAAATCATCCTCACGCTGCGATCCGCCGATGATCTCCCCGATTCCGGGCACCAGGCAATCGCAGGCAGCAACCGTCTTCCCATCCGGATTCAGCTTCATATAGAAAGCCTTGATGTCCTTGGGATAGTCTGTCACAAAAACGGGGCGCTTGAACTCTTTTTCAGTCAGGAAGCGCTCGTGCTCCGTCTGCAGATCACAGCCCCAGTACACCTTGTTCTCAAACTCGTCGTTATGCTTCTCCAGAATCTTTACAGCATCGGTATAAGAGATTCTTCCAAAATCTGAGGTCGCAACGTGCTCCAGACGCTCGATCAGACCCTTATCCACGAATTGGTTGAAGAACGCCATTTCATCCGGCGCATTCTCCATGACATAGCGGATGATGTACTTGAGCATATCCTCCGCAAGCCTCATATTGTCCTCGAGATCTGCAAAACAGATTTCCGGCTCAATCATCCAGAACTCAGCCGCGTGACGGGTGGTGTTGGAATTCTCTGCGCGGAAAGTCGGTCCAAAGGTATAGACATTCCGAAAAGCGAAGGCATACGTCTCCACATCCAGCTGTCCGGACACCGTGAGATTCGTGGGCTTTCCGAAGAAATCCTGCGAATAATCCACCGTTCCGTCCTCTTTGAGCGGAAGATTGTTCAGATCCAGCGTAGTCACCTGGAACATCTCACCGGCACCCTCTGCGTCACTTCCGGTGATCTCCGGCGCATGCACATACACAAAATCCCGTTCCTGGAAAAATTTATGAATTGCAAATGCCGCCAGGGAACGAACCCGCATGACAGCCTCGAAGGTATTGGTGCGGACACGAAGATGCGGCATCGTGCGCAGATACTCAAAGGTGTGGCGCTTTTTCTGAAGAGGATAATCCGACGTGGACTCCCCCTCCACCTCGGCCTTTGTGACCTGCATTTCCAGGGGCTGCTTTGCCTCCGGCGTAGCTACAATTCTGCCGGTGGCAATAATTGCGGCGCTGATGTTCAGCTTCGCCAGAACCGCAAAGTCCGCAATGTCTGCAGAATACACCAGCTGCAGATTTTTAAAGCAGGATCCGTCGTCCAACGCAATGAATCCAATAGACTTTGAATCGCGGTTGGATTTGATCCATCCGGCCACGGTTACTTCCTGATCATAATATTCCTCCGGCTTTGCAAAGATATCCCGGATGTCTACAAGCTTATAGGTATCTCTCATCTCTCTTCTCTCCCACATCGGTGGACGCCGATCACTCTGCCTGGTCTTCTTCCTTCGCTGCATCGGAGGACTCACTGCTCTCCGCATCAGAAGATTCCGTGCTCTCTGTTTCTGTATCTTCTGTATCTTCGGATGCTTCCGCATCCTCTGCGGACTCTTCTGCAGAATCCTCATCATCACTGGGTTCTGTCACCACCGCATTCTTCTGCAGGAAATCCAGCACATTCTGCAGCATCATGGATTCCCGTACGGACTCGGCATCCTCGTTCTTCTTGAACTCATCTACACTGCTGTATCCGGCCTGTGCCGCATAATTCGAAAGCTGCGTGTTGAACTCCGTGCGGGAAGGATTCAGATCCTCCTTATCTGCAATGGCCTTCATGACCAGAAGTTCCTTGGCGGACTCGGCAGCGTTGTCCGTGAGAACCTGCTCCGGATTATCCTCATCGGCGCCCAGGAAGGTCGTAAGAAAATCGTCCAGCTCCATGCCGTACTGCGTAGCATAATTCGTATAGTATGTCTTCATGGATTCCACAAGGCGATCGATCATCTCCTGCGGCGGATCCTGCGGATAGGTGCTGTTTTCCACGATGTAATCCGCCACCTTACTCTGCACATCACTGTCATATGTGCTCTGCGCCTGTGACATCAGCTGATCATAGACGTAATCCTCGTACTCCTCCACCGTTGTCACATTATCAATTGCCTGATCTGCAACCCACTCATCCGTCAGCTCCGGTGTCACCTTCTGGGAAATGGAATTCACCTTCACCGTGAACACAACATCCTGACCCGCCAGATCTTCATTGGAATAATCTTCCGGAAAAGTCAGATTCAGGTCAAACTCGTCTCCCACCTTGTGACCGATAATACCGTCCTCGAAGCCATCGATAAAAGATCCGGAACCAATGGTCAGGTCATAACCCTCCGCGCTTCCGCCGTCGAATTCCTCCCCGTCCTTCTTTCCGGTGTAATCAATATTCGCAATGTCACCTTCCTGCACATCGTCGCGATCCGTGATCTCCTCCGTGGTGGCAGAATTGCTCAGCTGATACTGCACCACGTAGTCTACATAGGTATCCGACACCGAAGGAGCGGCCTCCTCCACCGGAATCTCTGTGTAATCACAGGGAACGGCGTAATTCGATGCCTTCAGACCACTTAAATAAGCTTTATTGGTACCGCTGCAGCCCGCAACGGATGCCGCAAGAACAACGGCGCCTGCCGCTGCGATCAATCGATTGATTTTCATAAATTCCCAATCCTTTCCTCTTGTGCCAAACAATTACTACAGTTTAGCACAATGTCACCCCCCATTAAACCCCTTTTTCCTTGCTCAGACAACGGCGCAGGTGTTATGATAAGCCATACAATTTCAGAAGATCCCAGGAGGTTTTACGCGTGAGTACGTCCCTAATTATCGTTTTGGTCGTGATTGCTGTTCTCGTTGCCGCTATGGTAGGCCTGTATTTTCTCGGAAAGAAAATGCAGAAGCGGCAGGAGGAGCAGGAACAGGCCGTTCAATCCAACAAGCAGCCCGTTACCATGCTGATCATTGACAAAAAGAAGCTGAAGCTCAAGGAGTCCGGTCTTCCGCAGGCTGTGCTGGATTCCACCCCGTGGTATCTGCGCCGCTCCAAGCTGCCGATTGTCAAGGCAAAGGTCGGTCCTCAGATCATGAATCTGGTTGCGGATGAGCGCATTTTTGATGAAATCCCGGTGAAAAAACAGGTTCGTGCCATGGTCAGCGGCATTTATATTGTCGAGGTAAAGGGGGTGCATGGTCAGAAGCTGGAAAAACCCGCTCCTAAAAAGAAGAATTTCATCGGGCGCTTCATGGACAAGGTTCGTGAGGTCGGCAGTGCCGGTCCCAGCGGAAAATGAGCATTCATCGGTGACGGATTATGAACCAAGATTATAAGAAAACCATGTATGCCTGCTTTATCGGCTACATTGTGCAGGCTGTCGTGAACAGCTTTGTTCCTCTGCTATTCGTTACCTTTCAGAATACCTATCAGATTCCTCTGGAACAGATCACGCTTTTGATTACGGTCAATTTCCTGATCCAGCTGATCGTTGATCTTTTATCTGCCGGTTTTATCGACCGCATCGGCTATCGTGTTTCCGTTCTGCTGGCACACGCCTTCGCCGCTGTCGGTCTCGCCCTTTTGACAATCCTGCCTGAAATCATTCCGGGGCATTTTGCCGGGATTCTCATCGCTGTCTGCATCTATGCCGTCGGAGGCGGACTGCTGGAGGTCATGATCAGCCCCATCATTGAAGCCTGCCCAACGGACAACAAGGAATCCGCCATGAGCCTTCTCCACTCCTTCTATTGCTGGGGAGTGACAGGCGTCGTCCTGATCTCAACCCTGTTCTTTGCGGTATTCGGCATTCAGAACTGGAAAATTCTGACCCTCTTGTGGGTGCTGCTTCCCATCGGAAACGGAATCTTTTTCAGCCGGGTTCCGATCTACAGCCTGCAGGAAGAGGGCGAAAAGGGAATGTCCATGCTCGAGCTGTTCCGTGAAAAGATTTTCTGGATCCTCGTGATCATGATGATATGCTCCGGTGCCGCAGAGCAGTCCGTCAGTCAATGGGCCTCGACGTTTGCAGAGGAAGGTCTGGGCATCACCAAAACTCTGGGCGATCTGGTCGGTCCTATGTCCTTTTCTGTTCTGATGGGTCTTTCACGTCTTCTCTACGGAAAATACGGTGCAAAGATGAATCTGAACCGCTTTATGAAATTAAGCTGCGTTCTGTGCATTGCAGCTTATCTGTGCATCACCTTGTTTCCCAACCCCATGGTTGAACTGGCCGGCTGCGGTATCTGCGGCTTCTCCGTAGGTATTCTCTGGCCCGGGACCTTCAGCAAGGCATCTTCTGCTCTCCGCCGCGGCGGGACAGTTCTGTTCGCCTTCCTTGCGCTGGCGGGTGACGTGGGATGCTCCGGCGGCCCTACGCTGGTAGGCTTTGTCTCAAGTGGAGCCGGAGGAAACCTCCGCATCGGAATTCTGGCGGCCATTGTCTTCCCCATTCTGCTCCTCTTTGCCCTTGTCCTGAACAAACCTTCGGACAAATCGAAGGGATGATCCCGCACCGGGAGCTTTCCAGCAGGAGTCTTTCGGCAGAAAGGATCTCTCACCTTACCGCAAAAAACTCTCGGAAGTCCGACCTGCATCGGATTTCCGAGAGTTTTTTATAATCTCCTGGGATCGATAAATTTTGTTTTGAATTTCTGAAAGTTTCGAAACTCCGCTCTGCTGCAGAGTTCTTCATAGGCACTCCCTGCCGCGTCTTCCTCGGAATATACCGCGAAAACGGTAGGTCCGGAGCCTGTCATAATACTTCCCATCGCTCCGTGCTCCATGAAAAATTGCTCCAATTCTCCGATGATGGGATATTCCGCTCCTGTTTTCTGCTCCAGCACATTGCCAAGAAGTCGGCATAAGCCTCCCAAATCTCCCGACCGAATCGTTTCTGCCATGCCGTCCACATCCGGGTGACAGATTTCATTCTCAGGGATGCTGTCAAACTCTTTGTAGACCCAAGGAGTGGAGACATACAGATCCGGCTTGCAGACAATGAGTGATGCATCCGGCGGCGAGGGAAGCCGTGTCAGAACCTCTCCGATGCCCTCAGACAGCTGCGTTCCGCCCGCAATGCAGTAAGGAATATCTGCGCCCAGGGGAAGAGCCAGCTCCTGAAGTCTCTCATCGGAGGCCTCCAATCCGTACAGCTCCCGCAGAAGCCGGAACACAGCTGCTGCGTCGGCACTGCCTCCGGCCATTCCGGCCGCAATGGGAATTCGCTTCCAAAGAGTGATCTCCAGACCATCTGTAAGGCCGAACTCTCTTCGAACGACATCCGCTGCGCGCCACACCAGATTGGTGGGGTCAGAGGGGAGAATTCCGCTGTCCGTCTGCAGTGTGATATCGCTCCCCGATGTTTTCCGAATGCAGACGGTATCATAGATGTCCACGGTCTGCATGATCATCCGCACCAGATGATAGCCGTCCTCCCGTCTGCCGATCACATCCAGATCCAGATTGATTTTGCCGTAGGCTTTCCCGATGATCTCGTTCATATCCTGTCCTTTATGCCGTTTCTTCGGCACATCTGTCCTTATTTTCCGATTGCCTTGCGCCGGCGTGCTAATGCACTGCCCCGATCAGCTCTGTGATGGAGGCAAGGTGATGACGTTTCGCATAATTTTCCATTCCCTCTGCCACCTTTATGGTTGCCGCAGGATCATGAAAATTTGCAGCGCCGACGGCAACTGCCGTGGCTCCTGCCAGCATCAGCTCCAGTGCATCCTCTGCCGATTGAACTCCGCCCATACCGATGACAGGAATCGAAACCGCACCTGCCGCTTCGTAGACCATCCGAACTGCCACAGGGTGAATTGCAGGGCCCGACATTCCGCCCGTCTTATTGGCCAGTACAAATCTCTGCCGCTCCACATCAATTTTCATGCCCGTGATGGTATTGATCAGCGAGATCGCATCTGCTCCGCCGGCCTCCGCGGCCCTTGCCAGCTCTGCAATGCTGGTGACGTTCGGTGTCAGCTTCATGATAATCGGCTGTCGAGCGACCTTCTTTATTTTGGAAGTGATGTCATACAAACTGTCTGCATGGGTTCCAAAGGCAATGGCGCCCTGCTTCACATTCGGACAGGAAACATTGATCTCCAAAAGGTCCACTCTCTTTTCATCCTGCAGCCGTTCTACAACCTCCAGATATTCCTCCTGGCTGTGTCCGCAGACATTCACGATCACTCTGGTGTCAAACTGCTCCAAAAAAGAAAGATCCCGTTCCACAAAGACATCAATTCCGGGATTCTGCAGGCCGATGGCGTTGAGCATCCCTCCGTACACCTCGGCCACCCTCGGTGTCGGATTCCCCGGCCAGGGCACATTGGACACGCCCTTGGTCACCACAGCTCCAAGGCGGTTCAAATCCACAAAATCGCTGTACTCCATGCCGGAGCCAAAGGTCCCGGAAGCGGTCATCACCGGGTTTTTGAAGGAAACTCCTGCAATCGTCACCGACATGTCCGGACGCTGTGCTGCAGTTCCTTCGGCAGATTTACATTCTTGCGTCTGCATCAATTAATCCTCATCTCTTTCTTTCAGATTTCCACTTCCTCTGCAGCAAAAACAGGTCCTTCCGTGCAGATCCTCGCATTGTTCACATGAGAATGTCCATCTTCCTTTGTCGTCTTTACCACGCATCCAAGGCAGGCACCGACGCCGCAGGCCATTCGCTCCTCCAGAGAAATCCAGCAGGGAATCTGCAGCTCCTGTGCCAGTGCCTTCACTCCCTTCAGCATGGGAAGCGGCCCGCACGCGCAGACCGCATCATAGGGACATCCGCCCGCTTCCTGCAGTCCGCTTCTTACCGCCTCCACCACATTTCCATGGAAACCGGCAGATCCATCATCCGTTGCAATGATCAGGTGACTCACGGCCCGGAACTCCTCCGTCAGAAAGAGATCATTGCTGCGATATCCCATCACGGCCGTCACGAGTTCCTCCGGATGCTCCGTCCCACGTGCCCGATTCGCCGCATGCAATGCCCTGGCAAGCCCCAGCATAGGCGGTGCGCCGATCCCGCCGCCCAGAAGGAGAATCCGTTTCCCGGAAAGTTCCGCAGTATCATATCCATTCCCCAGAATTCCCAGAACATCTGCGGAATCCCCCGGATGCAGGCCCGAGAATTCATTGGTTCCTTTTCCGGCAACCCGATACACCAGCCGAAGCCATCCTTCATCCGTATCATAATCACAGATAGAAATCGGACGCGGCAGGAGCATCGCCCCGTCCTTGGGATAAACCCCGACGAACTGTCCCGGCCGCACTGCGTTCAGGAATTCGCCCTCCGGCTTCTGCAGTTTTAAAGAATACACTCCCTCTGCCAGGCGCTCGGACGCTGCAACCTTCATGGTCACCTTCGCCTTGCGTGTGATTTTGTCTGCTGCCATTCTGTTATCC
>CAVAJA010000079.1:0-12238 GCA_963588615.1 Lachnospiraceae bacterium
TTAATAGGGATGTGCATTTTTGCACACCCCCGTGTTCATCGTTACGGAGTAAGAAACACACTTCGTTAGGTCGTATCACTTTAGACACGGCAACCGATCCCGCCTGCGGCACCGCTGGATTCCTCATCAGTTCCGCTGAATATATCCGCAATCACTATGAAGATACAATGACACCCGAGCAGTGGGAGCGCTTTGCCGGCGAGACCTTCACGGGCCTTGACACCGATACGACAACCCTCCATTCAAAGGGGCGGTCGATGCCGAGAGCATCAACGACAACCTGAAGGCGGTGACCAATACCAAGAAGACCGAACTCCTGTTCCTGGCCTTATTCCTGCGAATGCTGAAGCCGGGCGGGCAGTGCGCATGCATCGTACCGGACGGTGTGCTCTTCGGATCGTCCAAGGCGCATCAGTCAATCCGGAAGGAGCTTGTGGAAAATCACCAGCTCCGCGCCGTGATCTCTATGCCTTCCGGAGTCATCAAGCCCTACGCCGGAGTCTCAACGGCGGTTCTTGTATTCACCAAGATCGGCGTCGGCGGAACCGACAGGGTCCGGTTCTACGACATGAAGGCCGACGGGTTCAGTTTGGACGACAAGCGCTCCGAGATCAGTGAGAACGATATTCCGGACATTATTGAACGGTTTCACCATCTGGATCAGGAGGAAGGAAGAGAGCGCATAAGCCATTAACGGATTTTTGCTCTTTAAATATGGGACAGTCACCAGATTCAGCGACATATAACGACAAGAGGGATGGACTACCATTTTACCAGGGAAATGCGGATTTTGGGGAAAGCCAGATTGATTCATTGATTGCACAAGGAACTGGCAGCACATTTAAGGCAATCAAAATTTGCAATCAAACAGAGTTTGGCGGAACTGAAAACATTGAAGAAGTCTTTGATGCAGCAGTACTTTGCCTAGCCAAGAGCGGTGTGCGGCAGGCTGTGAAGGTTACGGCAAAGCCTATTCGCATTCCGCTGCGCTGCATGCTCATGTTCTGCTGTCGCAGAATCAAGACAAGCGTCAGTCGCAGCTTATGTGAGCAAGCTCCCGACGCGCCGCTGCCGATTGCCTTGGCTTTGCTCGCAGCCATTCAATTTGGAAGAGGTGAGACGTGTGTTATTTCTGGTAGAGGCAGAAAAAATATATTCAAACGAATTAGCGCAGTTCAAGAAAGAAGTGCTGATTTACGATGAAGGTAACGATGATCAATTTGCAGGCTGTATGGGCCTGCGGGATTGCAGTACTGCGGAGGAATGGATCGACGTATGCAATCTTAGGAAAAAGGAAGAGACATGCGAACAGGCAGGGACACAAGTCCCGTCTACGACTTATTTTGCAATCAGGGAAAGTGACCACAAACTTGTTGGAATTATTGACCTGCGGCATCACATCGATCATCCGATCCTTGGAACATGGGGAGGTCATTGCGGATATACGGTAAGGCCGTCCGAACGCGGAAAAGGCTACGCGAAGGAGATGCTTCGATTAAATATTCAAAATGCCGAAAGAATGGGAATGGTAAAACTTCTTGTGGTATGTGATGAAACGAATACAGCAAGTGAAAAAACAATACTTGCCAATGGTGGGATTTTTGAAAAGGACATTGATATCGATGGAAGAATCAAAAAAAGATTTTGGATCGATGTACAAACAAATGTATAGGGCAGCGCGGTAGAATGAAGCAGTCAAACTTTTTTGTGTCATAAAGCGGAGAGTCCTATGTATCTTGAAACATTTCGTATTCCAATTGACCGAGAGGACCGACTGATCAGAGACAGAATGGCGGAGAACGGCGGCCCGTATGGCTATATAGACAACGTATATCCGTGTGGGATTTTCAGCCGAAACGGATTTCATGAGGTTAATTTTGCTGCAGCAACCATTCTGTACGGCGGTAACGGATCTGGGAAAAGCTCTCTTTTGAATCTGATCGCGCAGAAGCTGCAGCTGAAGTTGGTAAAGCTTCTGGAAACGATGACGCGGTACTGCGGATGTCAGTTTATCATAGCAACGCATTCGCCGTTTCTGCTGGCAATGGAGGGTGCACGTATTTACGATTTGGATGCATCGCCGGTAGATATCAAGAACTGGTGGGAGCTGGAGAATACCAGAATTTATTACGAGTTCTTCAAGGAACATCGGGATCTTTTCGAGAAATAAACCACTATCTGCTTAACAGAGAGCGGTCAAGCGTGGCTTGATGTCGGGGATGAATATGTAAAATATGGTCATCTTTATAGATTTGGTGTAAAAGGGGATACACATGAAAAATAAGGCGATTATTGCAATTGCATTGAGTAGCTGCATGTGTTTGAGTTTGATGGGGTGTGGAGCAACAGGCAAGCAGTTATAGCACAAGCGTTACGGTGTATGCAGTTAATTGACATTTCCCGATTTTCTTAGTTTACTTTATTCGTAGAAAACACCGTCTGTGCGCGGCCAAGGGAGGTCGACAGCAGGCGGTGTTTTCGTGCCTTTACGGCAGATCAATGTGAAGAACACAAATGCGAAGGAGAATCTCATGAAGAACAAGAAAATGCCATTGGCAATGCAGATCTTTATTGCCCTGGTGCTGGCCATTGCAGCGGGTCTGCTGCTGCAGAACTATGCAGACTTTACAAACGAATATATCAAGCCGTTCGGTACGATCTTTCTGAATTTGCTGAAATTCATCGTGGTTCCGATCGTGCTGCTGTCCATCCTTGGCGGCGTCATTTCCATGTCGGATATCAAGAAGGTGGGCTCCATCGGCGTCAAGACGATTCTGTATTACCTGTGCACAACTGCATTTGCAACCGCCATTGGCCTGGCGGGAGGTCGTATTTTTGAAGGAACGTTTCCGATGATCTCGACGACAGACCTCAGCTACGAGGCGTCAGAGACGACCAATCTGATGGATACGCTGGTAAATATTTTTCCGTCCAACTGCATCACGCCCTTTTCGGAGGCATCGATGCTGCAGGTGATTGTGATCGCGCTGATGATCGGATTCTCGATCATTCTGGTTGGGAAGGAAGCGGAAGCGGTGGTGAAGCTGATTGGCAGCCTCAATGCTGTGTTCATGAAATGTATGGAGCTGATCCTCAAGCTGTCCCCGATCGGTGTATTCTGCCTGTTGTGCCCGGTGGTAGCAACGAACGGGGCCATGATCATCGGATCTCTTGCCATGGTACTGCTGGCTGCCTATGTGTGCTATGCCGTGCATGCTATCGTGATCTATTCCGGAGCAGTCCGCATCCTTGCCAAGATGAGCCCGATCGAATTCTTTAAGGGAATGCTGCCGGCGATGATGTTCGCATTTTCCAGCGCGTCTTCCGTAGGAACCTTGCCGATCAATCTGGAGTGCACACAGAAGCTGGGCGCGTCAAAAGAAGTGTCTTCCTTTGTCCTCCCCCTCGGAGCCACCATCAATATGGACGGAACGGCAATCTATCAGGGTGTGTGCACCGTGTTCATTGCAGCCTGCTACGGCATTCATCTGACGCTGCCGCAGATGCTGACCATTGTGCTGACAGCGACACTGGCTTCCATCGGAACCGCAGGAGTTCCGGGATCCGGAATGGTCATGCTGACCATGGTGCTGTCCTCTGTCGGACTGCCGGTGGAAGGGATTGCGCTCGTGGCCGGCGTAGATCGTATTTTTGACATGGGGCGGACGGTTGTGAATATTACCGGTGATGCCTCCTGCGCGGTGATCGTGTCCCGCATGGAGGATCGGAAGAAGGCAAAGTGATTGCGGAATGAACGATATGGATTTTTATAAAGAAATTTCTGGATAATCTTACAGATCAATATCACACAATTCGATGTATGAAGGCCTCGGGAGCAGATGCTTCCGGGGCTTTCGTGTGTTTTATAAGAGAATGAGTTGTCTTCAGAATTCAGAAGCACACAGAAGATGTGTTTGAATTGACGGAATGTACATCACATGAACACAACAGGCTTGAAATGTACATTCTATTGTCGTGCGGACTGTGTATTGTATAAATAATCCTGTCCTAGATATTGACTAATTGGAAATATATAATTGAATTCATAAAAATCATATTATTGCGTGAGCTTGAGCAGCATTCAGGGGAGAGAATATGGAACGATATGCTCATATCAGCGAAGATGGCGAGCGATTTCAGTCAATCAAAGACCACTTGGAAAATACGGCACGGCTTGCCGGAAATTTTGCATCTGCCTTTGGTGCAGAGAAATCTGCCGAGCTTGCCGGCATGCTTCATGATATTGGCAAATACAGCGACGCCTTCCAAAGGAGGCTCCAAGGAGGAGCAAAGGTAGATCATTCGACGGCAGGAGCACAGGAGGCCCGGAAGAGCGGCAATATACCGGCTGCTTTTGTGATTGCCGGTCATCACGGCGGAATCCCTGACGGAGGCAGCAGGACGGATACGGATGTTGACAAGACGCTGTTCGGCAGGTTGAAAAGACAGGTAGAGGATTATTCGGACTGGAGAAATGAGATTTCTATTGCAGATGGATCTGTTCCCAAATGGGTTAATACGGATTACCTGACGTCTGATTTTTTTACGAGGATGCTTTATTCATGTCTCGTCGATGCGGACTTTATTGACACGGAGACGTTTATGAATGGAGAGCCTCTGCCGCGGAGCGAGGGAGCTGTGCTTCGAGAACTGTATCCAAAGGTTGCAGGCAGAGCAGAAAGATATCTGTCAAATAGTGGGGGGGCTGAAGTTGCAAAGCAGCGAAATCAGGTTCTGCAGGCGTGTGTGTCCAGCGGTCGGAATGGGTCACAGGGGCTTTATACACTTACAGTTCCTACCGGAGGAGGAAAAACATTTTCGTCACTTGCATTTGCAATGGAACATGCGTTGGCACAAAACATGAAACGGATTATTTATGTTATCCCGTACACGTCAATCATCGACCAGACTGTGCAGGTGTTTGAAGAACTGTTGGGAGAGGAAAATGTTCTGGCTCATTATTCCACTGCGGATTACAGACTTGTTGAGAAAGAAGACATGACGAGCCTGCAGTACCGGCAGCTTCTTTCCAGCGAGAACTGGGATGCTCCCGTTATTGTGACAACGGCTGTGCAGTTCTTTGAATCCATATATTCAAATCGCAGCAGCCGATGTCGAAAGCTGCACAATATTGCCGACAGTGTAGTGATTTTTGATGAGGCTCAGACGATTCCCAATGATTATCTGCTGCCTTGCATTTCGGCAATCTCTCAGTTGGTACAGCATTACCACACAACAGCAGTGCTCTGTACCGCTACGCAGCCGGTGCTGGATCCTTATTTCAAGGAGTTCGGAAATGGGATGGGCGGCCGGGAAATTGTTCCGAATAAGGAGCTGCTGTATCAGGTTCTTAAGCGCAACACAATATGTGATCTGGGAGTCATAAGTTCGGAAAATCTGGGAGAACAGCTTACAAAGGCAGAACAGGTGTTATGCGTTGTTAACAGACGAAAAACAGCACAGGAACTGTATGCAGCACTCTCGGCGGAGGGGAGCTATTGTTTAACTACGCTTCTTTGTGCATTTGATCGGCGAAGACAGCTGAACGAAATAAGAGAACGGCTAAAGGCTGGCCTGTCATGTAGAGTGGTTTCTACATCACTCATAGAAGCCGGCGTAGATGTGGATTTTCCGGTTGCATATCGCGAGAGCGTTGGTTTGGATCAGCTGATTCAAACGGCCGGGCGATGCAATCGAGAAGGAACCAGGCCAATAGAGACAAGTGTTGTTTATTTATTTCAGATGGAAGAGAAGCGGGTGCCGCAGCAGCTTCAGCAGAATGTTGATGCGATACACTATGTGATGCGTTGTACCGAACGATTGGATAGTTTGGAAGCAATCAAAATATATTTCCGAGAGCTTTATACCAACAAGGGAAGCGAGGCTCTGGACAAAAAAAGAATTCTGGATGCCATCTGTTATGGAATTGAAGGCTGTGCATTTCCCTTCGAACAGGTGGCCGATAAATTCAAACTGATTGAAACCTCGGCAAGGACAATATACATTCCAATTGATGAAGGCAGGAAATTATGTCAGCAGCTAATTGACGGATACGTTAGCCGCACGCTGTGGCGGCGACTTGGAATTTACAGTGTGCAATGCTATGACGAGCAATTCAATGATTTGGACAGGGCCGGAGCTTTGACTTTGTTGGAAAACGGTGATGCGGTGTTGACAGACCTTTCCAAATACAGTCGGAAAACCGGATTGAGCATGGATGTTGAGACTGGCATTGGAGTTTTTGTTTAACGAAGAAGGGAGGCATTATGTCTATCAAAATTGAGGTTTGGGGTGATTATGCCTGCTTCTCCAGACCGGAAATGAAGGTGGAACGGGTGAGTTATGACGTGATCACGCCGTCAGCTGCACGTGGGTTGGTGGAAGCTATTTACTGGCATCCCGGTTTGCAGTATCACATTGACCGAATATATCTGCTTAACCCTATAAAATTTACCAATGTGCGGCGCAACGAGGTGAAGTCCAAACTATCTTCATCTGCGGTATTGTCTGCAGCAAAGGGAGGGACACCTCCGACACTATATACCTCACAGGATATTGTGCAGCGTGCGGCAATGCTTCTGCAGGATGTGCATTACGTGATTGAATGCCATTTCACGATGACAGAAAAAGCAGCGCAAGGCGACAATCCGGGGAAATTTCATGATATTTTGCGGCGAAGATTGAACAAAGGACAGTGTTATCACCAGCCGTGCCTTGGATGCAGAGAATTTCCGGCTGATTTCAGGGAATGGGAAGGTGGTACAGTTCCTGCATTACCGATCAATCAGGATCTTGGGTTTATGCTCTATGACTTGGACTATTCCAATCCGGAGGCAATCGTGCCTCAATTCTTCAGGGCTCAATTAGTGAATGGAGTTCTGGATTGTCGGAATCCGGAGGTGTACGCATGATTTTACAGGCGCTGACAGCGTATTATGAGCAATTACTGGCCCAGAATAAGGTTGATGCTCCTGGATGGGATAAGTCATTTAAAGTCAGCTTTGAACTCCGATTGAATGATGCCGGAGAGCTGATTGATGTAGTTGATTTACGGACACCGGTGCAAAAAGGGAAGAAAACTGTTCTAGTACCAAGAGAAATTTCAGTACCGGTACACACTAAAAGGTCGTCAGGTGTTGCGGCTAACTTTTTATGTGATACGTCGAGCTATCTGCTTGGGGCTGATGAGAAAGGAAAACCAGAGCGAGCGGTACAGTGCTTTGAAGCAGCTGCAAAATTGCATCACGAACTGCTTGATGATGCGGAAAATTCGGCTGCGAGAGCAATACTCTCCTTTTTTAACAATTGGAATCCAATACAGGTGAGGGAACATCCGAAAATAATTGAAAAGTGGAAGGACATTTCGGCATCGGCAAATCTGATATTCGGATATGAGTCAGTGAATCATAGTCATTATCTCGCATCAGAAGATCCACCGATACAGGAGGCGTGGAGAAATTACTACGGTGGTTCATCAGATGAAGGCGAGAAAATGCAATGCCTTGTAATGGGACAGGAATTATCAATTGCCCGGCTGCATCCCAATATCAAGGGAGTTTGGGGAGCACAGAGCGCAGGAGCTTCGTTGGTTTCGTTTAATGAAGATGCATTTTGTTCCTACGAACACAAGCAGGGAACTAATGCTCCTGTGAGTGAATATGCGGCGAATGCTTATACAACAGCATTAAATTATCTGTTGTCTGACAGGAATCATTGCAAGCATATTGGGGATACCACTATGGTCTGCTGGGCGGAAAATGCATCATCAAGTTATCAGACGTTAGGCATGGCCGCTATATTTGGTGTAACGGAAGATACGGGCCTTACAGAGAGCGATGTAATGAATGCATTAAAGCAGATGGCACAGGGAAAACCATTTGCTTGGAATAACGAGGCACTTCTCCCGGATCAGCATTTTTATGTTTTGGGACTTGCGCCGAATGCGGCACGGGTGTCGGTACGATTTTTTTTGCGTGATACGTTTGGAGGGTTTGCAGCACATTTGCGTCAGCATCATGATGAACTGGATATCATTTGTCCTGCAAATGAAAAAACAAAAGCATTATCTGTCTGGGCCTTGGCAATGGAAACAGTAAATCGAAATGAGAACGATCCGAAACCGGCACCGCAGTTAGTGGGCGATTTATTACGGAGTGTGCTGGCGGGCGGTCGATATCCGGCTTCTTTGCTGAATGGTGTGGCCTTGCGCATTCGAGCGGAGCAGGAAGTTACTTATGGCCGTGCAGCTATCCTGAAGGCCTATTATTCCCGCAATGGGACAAGCAATGAAAATTTTAAGGAGGTATTGACAGTGAAACTTAATGAGGAAAGCACTTATGCTCCGTATGTCTTGGGACGCCTGTTTGCAGTGATGGAAGCAATTCAGAAAAAGGCAAAACGCGAAATTGACACAACAATTCGTGATCGTTATTTTAACTCGGCGTGCACCACACCTGCAGTGGTATTCCCAACGCTGATCAATCTTGCGCAGAAGCATTTGAACAAAATTGGCGGCGGAAAGGAAGCTTATTTCAATGCTCAGATAGCAGAATTGTTGGGTAAATTGGATGAGGACTTTCCTGCACATCTGACATTGCAAGAACAAGGTGCATTCCAGATTGGATATTATCATCAACAGAGATATGCAAAAAAGGAGGAGGAATAAGTCATGTCAGAAGTTATCAAGAACCGGTACGATTTTGTTGTGCTGTTTGATGTTATAAACGGTAATCCCAATGGCAATCCTGATGCTGGAAATATGCCGCGTGTAGATCCGGAAACCGGATATGGCCTTGTTACAGACGTATGCCTGAAGCGTAAGATCCGCAATTATGTTGAAACATTGAAAGAAGATGAAAAAGGATATCGCATTTATATCAAAGGAGGTGTTCCTCTCAATCGCAGTGATGCGGAGGCAATAGAATCTCTTGGTGTCAGCGAAAACCTGAAGGATGCAAAGAAAAAGGATCCAAATATTGATCGCAAACTCCGTGATTATATGTGTGAAAACTATTATGATATCCGCACATTCGGAGCTGTTATGACGACCTTTGTCAAGGGAGCGCTGAATTGCGGACAGGTGCGAGGACCGGTACAGCTTGGATTTGCACATTCCGTGGATCCGATTGTTCCTCAGGAAGTTACTATTACGCGTGTGGCGATTACAACCGAAGCAGATGCGGAGGAAAAAGGTACAGAAATGGGGCGCAAATATATTGTTCCTTATGCACTCTACCGCGCAGAAGGGCATGTATCGGCTAATCTTGCACGCAAGACCACGGGCTTCTCTGAGGATGACTTAAAGCTGCTTTGGCAGGCCATTCTGAATATGTTTGAGGCGGATCATAGTGCTGCACGGGGAGAGATGGCTGTGCGGGAACTCATCGTATTTAAACATGATTCGGAACTGGGCAATGCACCGGCATATAAATTATTTGATGCAGTTACGGTGACACGAAATGATGCAGCTGGTCCGGCACGAAGCTATCGTGATTATACGGTTGCTGTTTCTAATGAACTTCCGGCGGGAGTAACCTGTGAGAGGATGTCCTGATGGCTGACGCGGATGATTATCTGTTGATGTCGGGGATTCAGCATTTTTGTTTTTGTCGCCGGCAATGGGCTTTGATTCATCTGGAGCAACAGTGGGTGGAAAATCTGCGCACTGCAGAGGGACGTATTGATCATAAAAAATGTCATGATATCGATCAGAATGAACGGCGAGGAGATCTGATCATTGTCCGGGGAATGCGGGTTGTAAGCAATAGGCTTCGGCTTACAGGAGATTGTGATGTGGTGGAATTCCGAGTCTCCCCGGAAGGCGTTCCTCTTAGCAATGAGAAAGGATTATGGATGCCCATGCCCGTGGAATACAAGCATGGGCATCCAAAAGAAAACGATGCGGATCGATTGCAGCTATGTGCGCAGGCAATGGCACTTGAAGAGATGCTGGTGTGCGAAATCCCTCAGGCAGCCCTTTATTACGAGGAGACCAGACGGCGAGAGATTGTTCTTTTGACAGAGAAATTGCGTCAAAAAACACAGAGCATGGCAGATGAAATGAATCGATATTTTGCACGAGGATACACGCCAAAGGTAAAACCGGGAACATTTTGTAATGCATGCTCACTAAAGCCGATATGTCTTCCGGTACTCTGTTCTCGCGCAGATCCTGTGCGATACCTGCGTTCTCATCTTGAAGAAGTACAGGCGGAGGAGTCTCTATGAGAAGGCTGTTAAATACGCTCTATGTTCTCAGTGAGGACGCGTACCTCTCCCTGGATGGTGAAAACGTTGTGGTATCCCGGCAGAAGGTTGAGGCAGGGAGAGTTGCGCTGCACACGCTGGAAGGTATCGTGTGCTTCACGTACAGCGGAGCAAGTCCGGCACTTATGGGAAAGTGTGCCCGACTTGGAATTGATTTGAGCTTCTTTAGCCCACAGGGGTGTTTTCAAGCGCGCGTTGTGGGAGAAGAACGTGGAAATGTTCTGCTGCGGAAGGCTCAGTATCGCATTTCAGAAGATGAACATCAGAGTTGCCTCTATGCACGCAATTTTATACTGGGAAAAGTGTACAATGCGCGATGGGTTCTGGAACGTACCACACGGGATCATCAACAGAGAATTCCGCTTGATAAGTTCAAGAGCGCCAGCAGGCAGATGGCAATGTCTCTGCCATTAATTGAACAGTGTGAAGATCTTGGTCAATTGCTTGGCTTGGAAGGGGAAACTGCACAGTGCTATTTCAATTGCTTCGACGATATGATTCTGCAGCAGCATGATGATTTTACATTTGTATCGCGTAATCGCAGACCCCCTACGGATAATGTAAATGCGCTTTTGTCATTTGCATATTCGTTGCTTGCAAAGGATTGTGCCGCAGCACTTGAAGGCGTAGGACTAGATCCATATGTTGGGTTTATGCATCGGGACAGACCCGGTCGCCGCAGTCTGTCGCTTGACCTAATGGAAGAACTTCGAGCCGTGTATGCAGATCGATTCGTTCTCTCGTGCATCAATAAAAAAATCCTGTCCGGGAAGCACTTCCAACAGCAGGAAAATGGAGCAGTTTTGCTGACTGATGCGGGGCGAAAAAGCTTTCTGAATGCGTGGCAAAAACAAAAGCAGGAAGAGCTAACCCACCCTTTTTTGAAAGAAAAGATATCTTGGGGACTCGTGCCGCATGTTCAGGCACTGCTTCTTGCAAGAACAATTCGCGGGGATATGAACGTGTATCCTCCATTTTTCTGGAAGTGAGGAAAGTATCTTGCTGGTGTTGATTACATACGATGTAAACACTGAAACTGCAGCAGGACGAAAGCGGCTGCGCAAGGTGGCAAAAAAATGTGTTGATCGTGGACAACGGGTGCAGAATTCTGTGTTCGAGTGCCTCCTGGATGCATCACAGCTTGCTGTGATGAAGGCAGAGCTTGCAGAGCTAATTGATCCGGAACTGGACAGTCTTCGATTCTATCAATTGGGAAATAACTACAAGAATAAGGTTGAGCATATCGGAGTTCAGCCTAATTATGATCAAGGCGACATTCTGATGTTTTAGGCCATACACAAATGCTGGAACATTGGTGCGAAACTGAAATGAACATTTCTTTTCAGGGTGATTCGCACCAGTTTTAAGCGGCAAATCTGGACAAAATAAGCTGTATGAGTTTTGTTAAGCAAGAGTTGATTGCTTATTTTTGTACAGAATATCATGTTTAATATCAAAGATAACTTGAAATTTAGCTGTTTTTGCTGTCGCCCTCCGCATGGAGGGCGTGGATTGAAATGATTATTACGTCTGATTTGGTAATGACCGTTCTTGTCGCCCTCCGCATGGAGGGCGTGGATTGAAATAAAGTGTTGATCTTTCCAGTGAAAACTTGAATAATGTCGCCCTCCGCATGGAGGGCGTGGATTGAAATACTATTTCGCATTCCGAACGGATCGGAACAATGTCGCCCTCCGCATGGAGGGCGTGGATTGAAATATAAGTGTATTGTTGAGTAACTTTGATGCTGTCCGTCGCCCTCCGCATGGAGGGCGTGGATTGAAATAGTTCCAGAATCTTAAACAAGCAATTACAGAAGCGTCGCCCTCCGCATGGAGGGCGTGGATTGAAATGTTTTGGATGGCTTGTTGATAATTATGCTACAAGGTCGCCCTCCGCATGGAGGGCGTGGATTGAAATATCCTTGTTTTCTCCTCCTACTATAAGGTTTTGTGATGGTACAGATTACCTG